>NZ_JAKEVN010000148.1:0-7851 GCF_022398505.1 Pseudoalteromonas sp. Isolate3
TAGCAAGGAATAATAACCAGATAATTAAATCGCGAGTAAGGTTACTCGCGATTTCTTATTATTTTTATAAAGACAGGCAAAGCGAGTAGAGTGCCGCCAATTGCGCCGATAAAGTGGGCGTCAATGGCAACATTAGAGGCGATTAACTGACTCACCGAATCACTCGGGCCTGCTATTTGCTCCCAAATCACTTTAGCCCAAGTACCAGCAAACAATAACCAGCCTGAAAACATGCCTGCTTGAACGTCTTTAACGGCGCCCCAAATAATAACTCCGTGAAGCAATGCGCTTAATCCGGTGTAAATATAGATATCTGGACAAAATAGCCAAACACCTAAACCACACCACAATGCAAGAATAGCAATATTAAATGCATAACGAGTAGGGCTTGTATGCTCAGCATGCAAGGCCCAAATTAATAAAATCCCGGCACAATTCAGGCCTAAATGGGGCCAATTTGCGTGTACAAATTGGCTGGTGAAAATACGCCAAAATTCACCATTTGCAACTAAATCACGGTTAAATTCAAGATATTCATTTAAGTTGAAAGTTGCAAACAACGAACTAAGTAGTACTAAACACAAAGGAGGCAGAATATATTCTAGTTTCAGGGGCAGGTTTATCATGTTATTTTTATTGTATCTGAGATTGTCGCCTATTGTGCACGTTTAATTTTAAGATGCCAAATACACTACGGGATTAAGTTTATTTATGTTATTCAAAACCAAAGCGCTGTTAGCTCTGTCCACTTCATTAATTTATTCAACTGCTATTTTTGCTACCCCTGCAAAAGTTGAGACTCGCGAACCTGAAGCCGCAACAGGCTTTGCTCATAAACAGGTTGTTGAAGGCGATAAGTACATGGTCGCTGCCGCAAACCCTTATGCAGTTAAAGCTGGCCAAAAAATGCTTGAACTAGGTGGTTCTGCAGTTGATGCTGCAATTGCAACTCAACTTGTTTTAACACTGGTAGAACCGCAATCGTCGGGGATCGGTGGTGGTACATTTATGATGTACTTTGATAATAAAACAAAAAGTCTTACTAGTTTTGACGGTCGAGAAACTGCACCAAGTAACGCTGACGAAACACTCTTTTTAGATAAACACGGTAAAGCTGTGAAATGGATTGAAGCGGTGGTAGGCGGTCGCTCTGTAGGTGTACCTGGTATTTTAGATGCCTTTGCCACTGCTCATAAGCGTTACGGAAAGTTAGACTGGCAAACCTTGTTTGGCCCTGCTATTGAATTGGCTGATAAAGGCTTTATTGTATCACCGCGTTTACATCAGTTACTCGCTAAAGAGTTAAACCCAGGGGTTACAAAGCTACCTGTTATTCGTGATTATTTCTTCCCAGATGGTAAACCGCTTGCTGTTGGCACTGTTAAGAAGAACCCAGAACTTGCCGCACTTTATAAAGATATTGCTAAACAAGGTATTGATGCTTTTTATAAAGGTGAAAACGCAAAAGAACTTGTCAATGCAGTGCAAAACTCAGCGGTAGCACCGGGTACTTTGAGTGTTGAAGACTTAGCTAATTACAAAAGCAAAGAACGAGCACCTGTATGTGTTGATTATCGCCAGTATGAGGTTTGTTCAATGGCTCCACCAAGTAGTGGTGGTGTAGCTGTATTACAGATTCTGGCCTTACTTGAACACAAAGATATGGCTAAGCTTAAACCAAATTCAGTTCAAGCTCTGCATTACTTTACACAAGCATCGCGTTTAGCGTTTGCAGATCGTAACGTGTATATGGGCGACCCTGATTTTATGCCAATCCCTACACAAGGTTTACTTGATAAAGATTACCTTGCAGGTCGAGCAAAGCTTATCTCTGAAAAAGATGCCCACGCTGAAGCAGGCACACCACCAAACTCACTTGCTTATGCACAGGATGATGCTTACGAATTACCATCAACCACCCATGTATCGATTGTGGATAGCCAAGGTAATGCAGTGTCAATGACAAGTTCTATCGAAATGGCATTTGGTTCAACAGTAATGGTGAACGGGTATATTTTGAACAATCAGCTAACTGACTTTGCTTTATCACCAACAAAAAATGGTAAGCCGTTAGCCAATCGTGTTGAAGCAGGTAAACGTCCGCGTAGTTCAATGTCGCCAGTAATGGTGTTTAACAAAGATGGCAGCTTACGCTTGGTAGTCGGTTCACCGGGTGGTAGCCGCATTATTGATTACGTTGCTCAAGTGGTTGTGGGTGTGCTTGATTGGAACTTAGATGCGCAAACTGCAATTAACTTACCGCGCATTACTAATCGTAATAATTACACAAGCCTAGAAAAGGGCACTGAACTTGCCACCGCTGAAGCCGAATTTGTTAATCGTGGACATACAGTTCGTATCTTAGATTTAAACTCTGGTTTACATGCTGTTGAAGTAAAAGACGGTAAGCTTTATGGCGCAGCCGATCCTCGCCGTGAAGGCATCGCTTTAAGTGATAAAAGCCACTAAAAACAAGCTCAGCAGCCTTAAAGCTGCTGAGTTTTCATGTATACTATCTAGTAAGCTCTTTAGAGCATAAAATTCATTTTCTTCAATGGTCTGACAAGGTGAATTGTCATTGCAATTTCGCCTTCAAGAGTAATAATGTCAGATCATAATTATGACGCATCAAAGCTTGGAAATATGACTACAAATACCGATCCAAATTATCTTTATATTCCTTATTCAGGCCCAGGTCTGATCGAAACGCCACTATTAAATAAAGGCAGTGCTTTTTCACAAAAAGAAAGGGAAAATTTCAACTTAGCCGGTTTACTGCCACCGCGTTATGAAACGATCGAAGAACAAGTTGAGCGTTGTTACCAGCAGTATTCAAGCTTTAGCGATAATTTAAACAAGCACATTTACCTTCGTGCTATTCAAGATAACAACGAAACACTTTACTACCGTTTAGTGCGTGATCATCTTGAAGAAATGATGCCAATTATCTATACACCAACAGTAGGTGATGCCTGTGAAAAGTTCTCAGACATTTACCGCAGTGCCCGTGGTCTATTTATCTCTTACGAAGATCGTTTCCAAATTGATGATATTTTACGTAACGCCACTAAAGGCAAAGTAAAAGTTATCGTTGTAACTGACGGTGAGCGTATTCTTGGTCTAGGTGACCAAGGTATAGGTGGTATGGGTATTCCAATCGGTAAATTATCACTATACACAGCGTGTGGTGGTATTAGCCCAGCTTACACGTTACCAGTAATGATTGATGTTGGTACGAATAATGAAAAACTGCTTAACGACCCTATGTACATGGGTGCTCGTCATAAACGTATTTCGCAAGAAGAGTATGACGAATTCTTAGACCTATTCATCAAAGCTGTTAAACGTCGTTGGCCAAGTGTGTTACTTCAGTTCGAAGACTTTGCACAACCAAATGCAATGCCATTATTAAAACGCTACCGTGATGAAATCTGTAGCTTTAACGATGACATTCAAGGTACTGCTGCAGTAACAGTAGGTTCTTTATTAGCTGCATGTCGTGTTAAAGGCTCGAAACTTTCAGAGCAAAAAGTCGTGTTTGTCGGAGCTGGTTCTGCTGGCTGTGGTATTGCTGAGCAAATTATCAGTACTATGGTTGCTGAAGGTATCAGTGATGAGCAAGCTCGTTCTCAAATCTTCATGGTTGACCGTTTTGGTTTACTTACTGAAGGCATGGAAGGCTTACGTGACTTCCAACAAGCCCTTTGCCAATCTAAAGACGGTTTGAGCGAGTGGACATACAGTGGTGAGTACGCATCTTTATTAGATGTAATGCACTGTGCGCAACCAGACATCCTAATTGGTGTATCTGGCCAACCTGGTTTATTCACAGAACAAGTTATTCGTGCAATGCACGCATCTTGCCCACAACCGATTATCTTCCCGTTAAGTAATCCGTCTAAGCAAGTTGAAGCACTTCCTTCAGACGTAATTGAGTGGACAGACGGTCAAGCGATTGTTGCCTCTGGTAGCCCATTTGATCCGGTTGAGTATAACGGCCAAACTTTCCCAATCCCGCAATGTAACAACAGCTACATTTTCCCGGGTATAGGTTTAGGTGTTATTGCTGCTAAAGCAACACGAATCACAGATGCGATGCTGATTGTATCAAGTGAAACTCTGGCAGAGTCTTCGCCACGTGCTAACACAGGTAAAGGTAGCTTATTACCAGCACTTACTGAAATCCAATCGTTAAGTAAACGTATTGCGTTTGCGGTAGCGAAAAAAGCGATGGAAGAAGGTGTGGCGCTTGAGCTGAGCGATGAAGCGCTATGGGCTGCAATTGAGAAAAACTATTGGCTTCCAGAGTACCGTAACTATAAGCGTCGTAGTATCTAAGCTATAACACGTTGAGTTATTGAAAAAACAGGCTTTAATGCCTGTTTTTTTATATTGTTTTAAAAGGCCTTGTTCATATTCAATTAACTCTTTAAGGTGATAATGAATGGAGTTAATAATTAAGGAACAGTATTATGCGTAAGTTAATTTTCACCGCGATGGCCACCGCGCTAAGCTTTAATGCGTTAGCACAAGCTACACCTGATGCACCGCATATTTACATTCAAGGCAACGCAACTATCAAAGCTATCCCTGATAACGTTAAACTAACAGTGGGTATTGTTGAAGTAGATAAAGATTTAATTGCCGCTAAAAACAAAGCCGATGCTACCATGGCAAAAGCTATTAAGCTTGCTAAAAGCCAGGGTGTGAATGAAAAGGGCATTTATGCGTCTAATATCTCTATACACCGCCAAACAGAATACAACCGTGAAACAGGCAAGCAAAACTTTGTCGGCTATAGAGTAACTCGAAGTCTATCTGTGACTTTAACTGATATTAAAAAGTACCCAATTATGCTTCAGCAATTGGTGAACGCGGGCATAAATGAAATTAATCAAACGCAGTTTATATCTAGCCGTTATGAAGAGTTACAAAAGCAAGCTCAAAAACTGGCAATTAAAGATGCGCGTGATGCCGCAAAAGAGTTTGCCAGTGATTACGGGGTAGAGCTTAAAGGTCTTTATACCGCTTCTAATAGCCCACTAGAAACAGGAAACCAGCCTTATATGCGTGCAAGTAAAATGGTTATGGCTGAAGCTGCACCAGATAACTATGTACCTGATGCATACAGCGGTGGCGAGCTTACTATCACAGCTAGTAGCTATGCCGTTTACTTAATAGAAAATTAGTCTATTGATTGCTGGTGAAGCTTGCCAGCAATTTTTCACCTTGTTGCTCTGAAATACGGGCTATGGCTTTAAGCATATTAGTAATTTGTTCTCGGTCATACTCATTACTAATATGCGTATCGATATCTTCAATAATCGCCCCTAAATAAACAAACAAACTATCTGTTGCTTTTTCGTTATCAGATGCTCTAAACAATATATTTTTAAAAGCTTCAAGTACGTTAACCATGACATAGGCGTCATTTTTTGCGTAGTTACGAATAGGCGTAAAGTTATCGTGCAGTAGCTCATCGAATGATGTTTCGTGTATATAAAGGTGTGGTTGATTGTTCTCGCATCGTTTAAGCGAGTAATTAACATCATAAATATCTAAACGTAAAATCAATAAGATACTCAGCATATCAATGGCTTTTACCGCAGTGCCAGGATCATTAATCCCCGGACTCATGGCTTTTACTGCAATTTCTGAAATTTGTGTCATACCGTAGCGGTAATGGTCGCTGATATACTCTTCGATATAAAAGATAAAACAGTTTAGTAGTTGCTCTACAAGCTCTGGGTTGTCAGATAAGTCAGTATCACATTTTAAAAACGGATAACCTTTAACCGTAAAGAAGCCTTGCTTAACCGAGATATAAATTTTTATACCGTGCTGTTGGCACAATGCGCACAATTTATCGCTATGTGCGCCTTTAAAGTAGCCTTCTGTTTTACTTTTTATGCTATGCCAGTCATCAAAGTCAGGAAAATGCTCAACTGGGTTTTCTTGTTGCATATTAATAATGCATTTAAGCTCGCCTTTGGTATTTTTAAATAGATCGTTTAACACATTATCGACCTGAATCGCTTTAGAAATTGAGTGAATAAAAAACACAAAAAATCCCAGCGAAATCAAACCAAAAACCAAAGAAAAGAAGATACCCAAAGATGGAATTCCCATATCTCCATCGCCAATGGTACGTATGTTTATCAACATTAATATAGTGTAGATAATACTACCAAGATAAAAGCCAAGCACTAATTGGTGCGATTTACGGGTAATTAGTCCAGGTAATACTCGAGGAGAAAGGCTAGCACTGGCGCTGTTTAGCACTACCATAACCATAGAAAAGCTAAAAACCGTTAACGAGATAATGCTTCCTGCAAGCGTACTGAGGATAGTTCGGGCGTTTTCTTCGCTGTCGACCAACAGCACGCCAATCAGCTTTTTAAACTCCATTGATAGTGAAGAGTACTCTACTGCAATGCTAATTAATCCGAAAATCAAAAACATGACAGAGAGCATTGAAGGGTAAAAACCGATACTACTTACCATTTCACGGTAATTATCGGCAATTTTTCTTGGCGTAAACATGCACTTCCTTAAGAACTGTTAGACATTAAATATCATACTGAGCTAACCTAACTACTTACTTAACAGCCTAGCAATAAACAGTGCTAAGCGTCTAACTTTAAATAAAAATTGGAAAAACTGTGATTGTTTCAACTTTTGCTGCCATTTTGGCCATTTTATACATCCAACTTAGCTTTCGTGTAATTAAACTTCGTAAAGCAAAACGTATTTCACTAGGCGATGGTGGTGATGCAAGCCTACAAGCAGCTATACGTACCCATGCTAATTTTATTGAATATGTGCCATTTTCATTGATTCTGCTATTTTTATTAGAGTATCAGGGTCTTCCTAGTCATTTCTGCTATATTTTAGGTTCAATGCTTGTTGCAGGCCGTTTTTGTCATAGTTATGCACTCGTTGATAATATAATGAAATTACGAGCGTTAGGAATGATACTCACCTTCTTAACTATTTTGATCAGTGCAGTGATGTTATTAGTTACACAGGTATTCTAATATGCAGAAAGTTGTTTTTACTCTTACCTTACTGTTTTTAACAAATATTTGTTCGGCAAATGTAAAAACAATCAATGCAAAAAAAGCGGTTGCTATTCCACCTGAAACTCTTAGGGTAATTTACCCTAAGACTTTGCCAAACCTTGATGAAAGTTTACTTTATCCTCTTATATTGCTTCGTACCGCACTTGAGAGAAGTGGTTATAATTTTACTTTAACACCGTCACCAAGACTATTAGGACAAAACAGAGTTCTTAGAGAAATAGCAACTGGAACTGGTATTAATGTGTATTGGAGTATGACCAATACTGAACGTGAAAAAATGTTATTGCCATTGAGAATTCCTATTTTTAAAGGACTGTTCGGGTGGCGTTTAATGTTTACAACTAAAAGGCAATTACCTTATCTAAGCCAAATCAAGACATACGACGATCTCAAAAATATTATATTTATACAAGGCCAGCACTGGCCTGACACAGATATTTTAAAAGGCAACAATTTAACTGTGGCTACTTCTCAAGATTTTGAGTCATTGTTCGTTATGCTTGATAAAGGAAGAGGGCAGTTATTTCCACGCTCTATACTCGAAATAGAGGAGGAAAAGGCTAATTTCGAGAAAAAAATCGACTTGGTTGTTCTTCCGCAACTAATGCTTAAATATAAAAGCCCTATTTATTTCTTTTTTAACAAAGATAAGCCTGAAATTGCAAAAGCGGTGAATGAGGGTTTAAAAGTTATGCGTAAAAGTGGTGAGTTTGACGAGCTATTTTTTAAATATAATGGTGATTTCATTAAAAATGCCCACCTTCATGAC
>NZ_JAKEVN010000149.1:0-7812 GCF_022398505.1 Pseudoalteromonas sp. Isolate3
TAAACCCTTTTTATATACAAATGGATCATCATCGGTGATTTCACGTAAAAAAGCCTCGAATCCCCACATATCTACGCGGTCAGTTACAACTTTATTTGTTGTCGTTTCGGCCGCAAACGCTAAAGCCGGAGTTGGGTATGTAACAGATTTACCTGTTGCACTATTGTATGTTCGGGTTCCACCTTCGGCGGGTGGAAGTTTGACGAGGTTGTTTCCACCGTTCGTTGTCGAAAGGCCCGATAACTCAGTCAATACTCCATCAATGCAAATAACGGGCTCACTTTGCTTAGAGTCACCTTGTTGTGAGGTGTCTGCGCTGTCACGGCCAAGGTTTAAAATATTAGGAAAAGTGGTATTAGTCCAAAGGCCACTTGCTACCACCAAACGATTTACACCATTTGTGTACTCTTTACCTTTATGGTAGAAGCCGCTGGCATATTTTTCTCTATTCGCTGCTCGCATAGCTTCAAATTCAACCTTACGCATTGCCCAGGGATTAGGATGATATGCATTCATTTGGGCTTGGTTATCGGCTTCAATTTGTTTGAGGGTTTTAACTGTTGTGGTGGTGCCATCTGATTTTTTAAATGTCACCGTTCCTAGGTTGTTTTGATAATCCTGCAGGGCTTGCTGATTATCGTTAACAAGAATATTGGCATCTTGAAGCGCTTTGACAGCTGCGCGAAATTCGCCACTTGTCGGAATAACAATAGCCGGTTGGTTATTTTGGGTTGTTAATTCCCACGCTTTAATAAGTTGAATAAACTTTTGGCCTTGGCCATTTTTGTAAGCTTGTTTAATTTCAACCAGTGGAAAACTGCCGATTTGTAAAAAATCACCAGCTTTGATGTTCTCGATACTTTCTGCGCTATTTACATCAACAACATCTTGGCCGTTTAGTATGCTGACTGAATCTGCAGTAAATGCCATTTTGTATACCTCTTTGTTTAGCCGCGTAAGTAAATCACGGCAACTTGTTTAATTTGGGTTGGTGAATCGAAACTAACTGAATGCCTTGCTTGTGCGATGGTGTAGGGCTTTTCGTGGTCTTGCTCTGGCTGCTTCATGCCTTTGCCACGCATTGAGCTTGAGCAAATGTAGTCACCCGTTTCAAGGTTGCCGCCTTCACCACACACATTCATGACGCCTTCGCCTAATGCGTTCATAACTGCTAGGTCATGGGTTTGTTTATAATCTTGGTATCGCTGAAACCCTCTAAAACCTTTTAATGCGGCTGGGATTGAGCTTGTTTCTGTAGAGTGCTTTTTGACGAATACGCCGCGCACACTACGCTGTTTAGGCTGGCTTGAGGGTACGGCGGTACAAATGGCATTGGATACGTTTGCTATATTCACAAGCTCTAAATCACAAACAATATCGCCAGGGGCTAACTCAATTGATTTTTCAATGAGTGCATCGTGTGAGCCCGTGAAAGGGCCATACCCACCTGTGACAGCATAAAAGGCGTAATACTGGCCTTCGCCTCGCGCCCCTTGCGATGTACCACGAAGATTCGCGCCATGCTCCCAATCACCACGCGTTGAGAATTGACTTGTAACTAAACCCGCTTGTAAAAAAGAGGTACCATTCCCTGATATAGCTGCTGTTAAGGCCCCGTTAGTTCTAAAACGTAAACCGCCATATTCATAAGTGAGGGTGACATTATTGCCCGCATCAAATAGAACCCTACCAGCTGCAAACGCCATGCTGTTGGGTGTTATATCTAGGCCTGTAACTTTACCGTTTACGTCTATTTGTAAGGCAGCACGCGCATACAATTGACCTAAATCATTAGCATGTGATTGCAACGTTAGGCTTGCGCTTGCTGCTTGTTGCTCCGTGGTTTGAACGCGGTTTGTGAGCTGTGAAATTGACGATACCGCACCATCTGCCGTGGTTTTTACTTGTGATACACGTGTAGAGAGCGCTGATTGCCCTGATTCAAGGTTTGTTGCTCGTTGGCTCAGTGCATTGATAGAACTAGTATTGCCGTTTGTATCGGCTTCGATAGAATTAATGCGCTGTGTTTGAGCTGAGAATGCATTATCAACATTCACACTGTATGAGTTTATGGCCTGTGATATGGCTTGGTTTGTATTTGCTGCTGTGTAATAGTCAAAACTTAATGTTGAATACACACCATTAATGCTTGCTTGCAATTGTTGTTTAGCACTTGCTATTGCGCTGTTTGTTTCTGCCGCCGTGTAATAGCTTGTTGATAGGGTGCTGCTCACTTCACCAATTGAGGATTGCAGCTGGTTAAACCGTGATGCTGTCGCTTGTGCTTCAGACGAAAACGACTGCTCCATTGTCTCAATACGACTGAAACTTTGACCTACACTTGTTTCAATGCCTTGAAAACGCGTTGCCGTTGCTTCAGCTTCAGTAGCGCGTGCTTGTTCAATCGTTTCTATCTTGCTGTTACTTTCACCTAAGTTTGTCTCAAGGGTTTGGGCACGAGTGGCAACGGCTTCAAATTCATCAGCAACAAACTTTTCGTATTCTGTGAGTTTTGCTTGATTATCTTTAAACTGCGCTTGTACTTCACGTTGATTAATCACCTGGGCTTGGTATTGGTTTGATACCACTTTATTGACAGACTGAATAGCTGCAAAACTCTGCTTATACACTGCTACAAGCTGCTTAGATTGCTCTGACAAGCTTTGTATGTCATCTACTTGTGCTTTTAGCTGCTCTTGTGCATACGCAACTTGTACGCCTACCTCTGCCAGTTCGTTGTTTTTAATTAGTGCGTTGTATGCTTCTAATACATCATTAATAGACGCGTCTTGTAGCTCTAAATCGAGCCCTTGAATTTGTGCTATTTGACTATCAATAATGCCTGCTTGGGCATCTAAGCGCTGATTTACCAAGCTAAACTTTTCATCGGTACCGTCAGGCTTTGCATTAAAGCTAACAATTTGTTGCTCAATGTAAGCTTCTGCGCCATCAATAAACAACTGCGCATTATTGGCTTTAGTGAGTATGTCGTTATCAGTAAATTCTTGCAGGGTGGCGGTAATGCTATACGTGGTGTTAAACGTATCAATAATGGTGTTAACATCACTTTCTTTTTGATACCCGTTAGCTAATACCCATGCCGTACTTGCGTATTGGGCCATGATGCCTGTTCGGGCATTAATGTCGGTTTCAAGGGTCGTGGTACGTGCAACAATGTCTTGAAGTGCCAAGTCGTTTGCGCCACGTTTACCGACTTCAATCGAGTCGATATCACACGCGCCTAAATCAAATTTCAGACTCGTTACTTCGCCAGTGTAACCCGCAAGCCCCCACGCATTAACTTGCAATGTTTCCCAGCTATCAGTAGCAGGGGCAGGTAGTTTTAATGTAATGCTGTCATTAATAATGACGTTGCCGCGCCACGTTGCACCTTCATGCAAGCGCACACGCACCCTAAACATCGGGTTGTCATCAGCTATATAGCTAATAGCAGGGGTCGTAACTGCATTAATAGCAACGATAAAACCCTCTGCATTATAACTTGATACGCCTGTGAACCCTTCATCTGAGCTATTAAACTGCCAGCTGTATGCGGGGGTGAGCGCCTGAATAGCTCCCGCTATTTCTGATTGCACCTCGGTGTACGTTGCACGGCTATTAATTTGCCCAGCTTGTAGCGCAAGGGTTGATTCTGCTTTTGTTAAACGCGTGGCGGTTTGGGTCACTTGCTGAGTAGATAGCTCAACCAATGCATTTACAGCGTCAATTTTTGTATAAGCTTCTTGTAGCGCTTCGCCGGTTGCTTCATACGCTTTATTAACGATAACGCCCGATTCTGGGTCAATATACGCCACGGCATCGACTAAGCGCTCTGATTGCTCTGTTCGCTGCTCATACGTTGTGCGCCAGTTAAGATAATCAACCGTCATATCAAACACGACTTTTTCAAAGTCTGTTCGTTCAGCTATCTTGGCATCGAGTGTATTTAAGTTGTAATTAAAGCCAAGCTCAACAGTCGTTATGTCGTCGCGTATATCTTCTAGGTCTTGCTCAATGTTGTCTTTAATGTCATCAAGTTGATCATCAATATTGTTGTCACTGTTTTCACGTAAGCGATCAACAAGCTGGTTCATTTCATTTAAAAAGTCTTGTGCTTCTTGGTCGAGCTTTGTAAGGGGAATATCGTTAATATACTCGGTTAAGTCGACGGTGGTTGTTGTAGCAGACACATATACCCACGCACTTGCACCTAGATGGTTAACACTGCGCACTCTAAAGTTGTATTCTGTTTCACTTTTTAAACCAATTCGGTTGTAGATTTGGGCAAAAGCACGTTCACTTGTTTGCGGCTGCTCAGTAGAACCTAAGAACTCCCACTCAAATTGGGTGCCTATGCCTGCATCATTCAGTTCAGCCGTTAAAGTAATTTGATTAAAGTCTTCAACAACACTGACAGTTGGTTGCGAGGGGGTAAGCACATCAAACTGTATTGCAACTAAATTTGAGCGCTGGCCAAAAATATTACGGGCACTAATTCGTGCTGTGTAATCACCAAGTGCCAATTTAGGAATAGTGACTTGCGTATAAGTCACAGTCGATTTATAAACGGGTTCATTTGATGATGATTTTACAAACTCAACATCGTATTCATGCACGGCTAATGGCGTAGGATGATCCCATTTTAAAATCCCATTTCCGTCACCATCAACTGTTACCCGTACATCATTAATAGGCTTAGGTTTACCTACTAAATAATCACTGTTAGGCGTTAAATCTTGCGCGCCTGGTATTAAGTTATCACCCCATAAGCCTGGGCCATCTTCGATACACATTAGAGTCACACCACCGTCTAAGCGAAAGCGGCGCTCAGTAACACGGTAGACTTTATTGTTAATCGATTCACCAGGTAAGTTTAAGTAAACAGTTCGGCCAACTGCAGCAGCCAAGCCTTTGTGCTTAAGGGGTAATTCAATTTCACCTAAGCGTGTTTGCTCAAGGTGTATAGTGGCTAAGCGCTGTGCTGTCGTGCTGCTTCTAACAAAGGGTAGGGTAATCGACTTTTCTAATACCTGATTATCACGTGCCTGGTATGCGGTTGATATCACCGGTGGTGCATCGGTTCGTTCGTAGTTTTGTTCGGGGTCGGTAAATGTAGCGCGAACAACGTTGGCACGGTCGCGTAAATCGGCATGCCATTTAATCTTAATGTTGCCGTGAACATCATCTGCATTAATGGTGTAAGTTGGGTTGCCATACCAGGCACCCACACGCACATACCATTGGCCCATTTGCCTAAAAATCTTACCTGCAAAACAGGCTTCAAGTTGGTTTAATACATCAAGGGGTTTCGTAGTGAATGTAAAGCTGCCATTGGTTGTATAACGTGGCTCAGTCGTCACATTACCGTCTTTATCAGTAAACTCTGCCTCTTCATCGCATACGTTAATGGCGGCAATCCACCACTCAAGGGGTAAGCGCTCAAAAGGGACTTCATGCGCCCCGTAAAAGCGTACATAGTGCAGGGCACATAACACGGCATTTTGTGACCAAAGCCACGTGGTTTCATCATCAGGGTTTTGACTTGGGTCGCGTGGGTCCCACACCCGGGCACCGCGAATTAAAAACTCAGTATCGCTAATTCCATCCGGAAATACTTCACGGTTATTTTCAAACTCAACAAATATATGCGCTTGGCCATACCCAATGTGTGCAGCAGTCCAACCCGCCATTTTAGACACAGCTTTACTGTTTGCGGTGGTATGGCGGCCATCACTTAATTCATAGTCCCAACTTTCACTTGGGTATTCACTAAGCGGCTTATCCGCAATATAGATCTCTTCGAGGGCATCAATCGGGGCACCATTAATCAGCACCACCATTTGAACAAATTTCTTTTTATTACGCTCAACTTCAGCCTGGTGCACAATAACGCCACCCACACGGTCACGGCCAAATGTAATACGTCGAGGTTGGTCTATGCCTTTTTGTAAGCCCTTAGCAAGTGTTGCAAGGTCTTCTTCAGGTACATCAGGGGTGAGCGAGTCCCACAATGCGCCGACAGTCTTATCAAAGATACTACGACCGATGCCGAATAAATCGCCACCTGTGTCTACAACGGTATCGACAATTTTAGACATTGCGCAGCTCCAATGGGTAAACCGCTTTTACGCAGCTCATAGGTTTAGTCACAAGCCCATTCTCACCAACACATACAACGGCATTGACCGTCACAATACCCCCAACAAGTTCATCGTTAAATTCAACAAGGGCACAATCACCACGCCTTGCATACGCTACGGGAATTTCAGGGTTTAAACGGTCTTTAAAGACACTTTGAACATCGTTTAAACCACGTTTAAAGAGTTGTTTAAATGCACCATTCTCAGAGCGGTACTTACCTCTAAAATCTGCAGCAACGTCTTGGCCCGTCGAAAAGCGAACCCAATCTGCCACCAATAGGCAGCAATCATTTTTACCCCATTTAAACGGCATACAGTTACGTTGATTAATAAAGGCGGCGAGTTTAGCGGTGACGTTCATTTTTACGTTTCCCTATAAAGTTACCTGGCTGGGTGTCTGGTAGGTTTTGTTTATTGGCAGACGCTTGCTCACTGAAAAAGGCATCATCAGGGTAAAGGGCGCGCTGTGTGGCATCATTCCAGCGTTGGTGTAAGCGTGATTCTTTCCAGCGCTCACTTTCACCCGCTACACTTAATTGCACTTGTGATACAGCACCACGCTCTACATCGCACGCCACAATGTAACCACTTTCAAGCAGCTGGCTCTGGCTTACGCGGTAGTGTTCATCCACAGTAACAAGGTAGATTTCGCAGGTATGGCCAATAGGGTCATTCTCAGCCACTTCAGCCAGCACGGCTGTGTCTTGGGTATGTAGAGTTAAACGTATACGGGCGCTGTCGTTTTTGTCATTCGCAGGTATTTCGCTCACGGTGCCGAGCATGCCTAAGCCATACCAGGTTAAGTTTTTAAAGCGACGTTCACCCACACCGGTATGCAGCAACACATCACCGCTTTTAAATGCCAGGCGAACAAAGTAACGGGCACGGCCACTAGTGGCTAAATCAGCAAGTAAGCCAGCGTTTAACGACTCCATTAAAACGCCTCCCGTCCTTTGATTTTCCAACTAGTCACAATGCCTTTTTTGTATTCAGCGCTATCTATGCCCTGGTTGTTATCAGCAAGACGGAATAAGCCACGTGGTTGTTTAAAGGTGACAAAGGTATTGTCTGCAGGTATTTTGCGCAGGGGAGATTCAAACACGGCAGTCGCACGACCGTTCGAGTCACTAACTAAATCAGACGTTAAAATCTTAAGTTCGGTGTTTTGGCCAACGCCTATTTGCATACGTTCGCCAGTAACCAACAGGGTTTGGTTTAGTGGTAGGCCATCAATATTGAGAATGTTACCATCTTGGTTAGCACCATACACATAGCCCATAAAGTCCTTGTCTAATTGCTCACGGCGATAATCAAACAAGGTAAAAGTGCCCACTTGACCACGTAAACTAGCAATAAACCCATCCAGTGCTAATGCTTCACGCTCAGGCACGTTGGCTAATTCAATTTCAAATTCCCAATAGGCACCCTCAAGGTCATACACCTCACTGGCGTTATTGGCTTTGTTTAAATGCACTTGGCTATTCGGCACTAACTTAAAGTTAGAGCGTTTAGGGCGTTTGGGTAAGGGGAGTGGGACTGTCATCGTTACCAGGCTTTAAGTAAAACACTGGTAACGAGTATAAAATTTAGGGGGTAAGCTTTCGGCTGGAAAGGGGTTTACATAGATTATATTGCTTTATATGCAGTAAAATCGAATAAATAATCATTATAT
>NZ_JAKEVN010000015.1:0-54666 GCF_022398505.1 Pseudoalteromonas sp. Isolate3
TTCTTAATTACTTCATTCTTTTAAATTAGCATAAATAAATAGGGTTATATAAACTTTTAGAATGAAATTTGACAACAATTAGTTTAGCTCCTATCTTATAAATGAATTTCATAAAATTTTCATTTAGCAAATTCCCAAGCATTATAAATACCCAAGCATACAAACTTTCCTACATTCCTTTGTTTGTATGCTTTTTTTATTTTCCGCCTAATCTAAATGCTAAGTAAGCTTTATGGTAAATAGCATTAATTTGCTTCTGGATTTTATCTACCTTCTCTCGTTTCTGAGAACTAGTTAACTGTTTGCTATCATTAATTGCATTCTTGACTTTGGTTAACTTTGATATAGAACGCTGAACCTTTGCTAGCCCTGCTCTAGAACGTAGTTTGCTACCTTCATCTTCAAGCAGTTCCTTAATACGAGTAGTATCACCAAGCTCCATAGCGCGCTTATAACTTCCATAGGCTTGATTAGCAGCATCAAGCGCATCATAGAACTCATTTGCAAACTTAGTGTTCGATTTGGGTGTGTCACCTTGGTAGAAAGATTTGATCACCGGGTATCTATTAAGTGGTGTTTCAGCATTAACCTTACCAATGGCTTGTCTCGCAATCATATCGCTGATTCCAAGAACATAACTCCCCATCGTACCGGTATAACCTAAAATCACATGCTCAATTTTCTTAGGTGACCAACCAAGCGTCTTGCCCAATGCTATTGCTGTATCGCTAGTAAAAGCACTGTAACGGTCTTGGGCTTGTTTGTTTTGGTCTGCCATGCCTTCAATTGGTGCATCTCTAAAGAATGAACGGTTTAATGACGTTTCAACAAGCGGCAGTATAAATTGGGGTGTAGGGTTTAATGCCATCGTTGTTAGGGCTGCATGCATTAATGATTTTTGCAGATCCTTGCTGCTCTGGTTGCCCGCGGCATAATTAAACAATCTCTCAGGTATGGTGCCAAAAATCACGCCTAACTCAAATGGCTTTGGAATGCGCCAATGATCATCACCAGTAAAGAAATGCCAGTTAGCATCTTTGTCCCAATCAGGTAATGCCTGGTAACGTTCGTCATCATCATTATACATAGACAATGCAAGACTAAACGCTGCGACTTTAATACCTTTCATTGCCAGTTCACGACTTAGCACTTTAATTAACTGATCATCACCTTGTGCTTTGGCCGCTCTGACGAGTTTGCTCATGCCTTGCAATCGAGCATTGAAGAATGGCAATACATCAACCATGAAATTAATTGTCGTAAAATTACCTTTTAGACTGTAATCCATTAAGTCTTTCGCTTCAAAAGCTGCTTGTCGCTTACTTTTATTGTTTGCTAATGCCGCTTCATAAGTGCTTAACCGGTTAGCATTCTCAACTTTGTCGCTTATATTTCGGTATGTTTCTAGTAGCTGCTTACCGTTGGTCACTAAACTGCCTAGATAAGTATTTATCTCGTTCTCAGACAAGCCTTTCTTTGCTAATGCTCTACGAGTTTGCTGTGCAGCAGCTTCTGGATCTGCTCCATGAATATAACCACCTTGGAAAGCTGCACCGCTGAATATAAGGTCCCTGTATGCTTCATCTTCCTTAAACGCCTTTTTCAAACCTTTAACGCTATCTGCAGCGAATTTGAAGCCATCTTTATTGATCATCCAAGCATGCGCCGCATCACGAATAAAATTCTTTGCAATAAAGTCAGGTGATAATGTGATACCTGCAGTTAAAAACCTTTTTGCGCTACGGCCGATTTTATTAACGATGTTCTGGCTACCCGAGCTGTTCACTTGAATAAGTGAGCGCATGAGAGCTGGATCACTAACTAAGTAAGCTTGTGGCTCACCGTTTATCATAACCCGTACTTTGCTGTTTCGATTCAACTCTTCTTGCGTCATGCTTTTAGCGTCATCGCTTTTTTCATGGATCATAAAGTCAGTACCATCAAGATTTGATACGACTTCCTGCATCGCCTTGTTCTTGAGTGATGCTTCTATTAAAGTGCTTTGGCGAGTGATAATGTTCTCTAATAGGTCCTTGGTAGATTGCTTGCCGCCCTTAAGTTCTTTAATTTGCGCAGACTGGCCTGCAATGCCTTTTCGAGTGTGAGGCTCGACGATAGAGCGTTTGATTGCATCCATTTCTGGATCAGTTTCACCCATATCTCGGAAAAACGGGACGTAGTATTCTTCATCGAATGACTTGCGCTGTTGCGTATTGATGAGTCCAGCACCTTGGGCTACATCGAGAATAGCTGAATTGATTTTATTGTACTCAGCTCTAACCTCTTCAAAGAGTTTTTCTTTTCCTTTCGCTAGTGACTTGAGCTCTTCAATATCAGCCTTTGATAAATTATTTTCTCTTCCTTGTGCCTTTAATCGTTCAGCTCTGTGAGCCCCCATCCACGCTAACCAATCATTTAGATCGTTTTCAACCATACTAAAAACTTCGAGTAAGCCTTTCGTGTTTTCTTTGCGTTGAATGATCCCGTCCTTCCATTGCGGCGCACCATAATTGAATACACCGTGTAAAACGTCAGAAACCCCTGCTGCCAAACGTGCGCTCACATAGCCTTGTTTATTTGGATCTGTTACACCAATCGCTTCCTCAGCTTGCTTAATACCTGCAAGCCCATCAAAGATACCTTCATTCAAACGGTTCCAAAATGGAGCGCTCTTTAAAGTCTCCATAACTTCAGCCGTTCGCTCTTTCGCTTTATCTGACAAGGTTTTCTGAGCATTTTCAGTTAAACCCAGCTTTTCTTTGGCAGTGCGGTTATCTGAAGTAGTCGTTTGACTAAATTTGTTCCCCTTCTGGCTGTATGCCAACTCCCCTATTGAGTCGGTGTAAGGAGCACTTCTCGATTTAAAGCCTTTAACAATACTGTGCAGCATTTCGCGCATATGAGTAATTTCATCATCTTCACGATACATAATACCTGCTTTATCAAGTTGTGCTTTTAGCCAACGCTTTAATGCCTGCCACCAATACTTAAGCTCACCTTTACTAGGCTCATTCTCAACAAATCGTGCAAAGATCTCTTCTGCTTTTACGTCATCACTGGAATCCCAATAATCTTTATTGGCATCTTTCCAATATTGTTCAAATGCTTTTCGACCTTTCGTTTTCTTTATGCGGTTTAAGAACTCTTGATGTGCTTCCTTACCTATAACAGTGTCTAAACCACCATGGGCGATAATTTCATGTGCTAAAGTTCGTTTTAAATCGGATCCACTTTCAATATTCTCTGCTATTACATAGACCGTTTTAGTTTTATCGTTATAAGCCCCCTTAACGATTGAGTCACTTAAACTCATACGCCATAGCTTCTCAGCATCGTTAGTTGATTCAAGTACATGAACATTAATTCCACTGGCGCCATTCAAAGATTTAATGAAACTATTTGCTGTTTTTTCAGCATCAACTTTTGCAACACCTTTAGGCTTTTCTTTGGCATTAGATTTAGAGAAAAACTTGATCCCCTCAGGTGTTTCTTTATGTTCTATTGTGTCAAACAATGCTTGATAGGCTTCATTGATTGGGGTTTGCTCTGAACTTAATGGGTAAGGGAATGTATTGCCATCTTCAAAACCAAGTGACTCCGCCGCACTCCAAGCTTCATCACTTACTACATTTGCTAAATAATCGTTTGTGATTTTGCCTTTTTTTAACTTATCAATTATGAATGTCTCAAATGAACGCGCTGTCATTTCAACATTTGTAGACCAATACTTTTTAGATTTACGTTGATCTAATTTCAATGACCGGCTGGGTAAATCGCTTGCATTAATAACATTTCGTACCCTCTTAAACGCTTCAGCCATTTCTGGACGAAGCTCATCACCTTTTAAGTGGTATGGTGATTCTGTAATAAAATCTGAGCCTCTATTTTTTTGTTTACCAAAGTGATTATCCAGTGCATGCCACCATTCATGAGCAAGGGAACCTGAACCCGACTTCTTAGTTAGGTTAATGACCATATTGCCTGATTCGTAATGTGCTGCCGCAGGTTCTTTGCCACCCGTACCTCTGGCACCAAATGCAAGGCCAAGCTGCCCATTTAGACTAAGCGCTTTCGGAGGCACATCTATCGCTTCTGCTAAATCCATCAATGCATCATATGCTTGGTTGAGATCCTTTTGTCTTTTCCCCTGTTCAACCCAATTCCCAAATTCAACACCTCGAAACCCAAATGCTTCAGTAAACGTACCAGGTGTAACATTATCAGAGTGTCTTTCTGGCCCTGTTCGTTCCGCATTTACAGGCTTACGCATATTCGGTGTGGACTTTAATTTCTGCAACTTCGCTTCAACTGCATCTCTGTTAGAGCTTAAATGCTCCCGAGCTTCTGCCGGTGTTTTGAAGTCTTGAATCTTCAATACACCACTCGCGCCCTTCCAGCCCAAATAAACTTGGCCCGTGTACCGATCACGAAACACATTTATTTTGGAATGTCTTGCTTGTCTATTTGTTGATTGACTCTCAATCTTAATTATCTCAGCTAACTGCTTTTGAGCTTCTTCTAATGTCTCAACTGCATTATCTAAGCTTACGCGGCGACCTTGCTTTTCAATAGTGTAAAAAGTTTTAGCTGGCTTGTGTTCTTTGCCATTGAACAGGCTATATTTGGCAGAACGTATGCGATATTTCGCCGCCTCTTTCAGAATTGCAGGATTTGCATTCGCAATTGTTCCTAACGCTTCTTTAGCGCCATTTAAAGTGCCTTTGCGCATGAAGTGGTTAAGTAAATTAATTTCACTTTCGGGGTCGGCTCCCTCTTTCAAAACACGATTAATCGATTGCTTAACTTTATCTACATAATCAGCCCAGTCACTGACCTTATGACTCAATTTTGGTTTTGAAGGTATGCTTCCTCTAGCCATTGCAATAAAAGTTAATGCTTTAGGATCTGCGCCTTCATCTGACATTTTTTGGTAATCAGGTTGAGGTAAGGCTTTACTTAGTGGTTTCGATTTAATCGAATCTGATTTTTCATCAAGACTTTCTGCAAACCCTCCCCATAAATCTTTACGAGCACCACCTAACTTTTCACCGAAATCTTCAATAACTTCTGAATCACTTGTTTGCTTTCTTTCCCGTTCGCTAGGCACAGAAAAGCCGCTCTGTGGCGGCTTTGAATTTTGCTCTGGTGTCTTGTCAGAAATAGGCGGTTCTTTATCTGTTATATCGAACTCTTTTCTTAACTCGTTGTAAGCCTGCCGATTAATACTTTCAGGTGTGTCAGCATTAAACTGCTGATAAGTTTCAAAAGGCTGCTCTGCAAACGCTTTATCAACAGCTGACTCATACCCTTCATCTAGTTTTTTCATCGCAGCGTCATAGCCAGGTGAATCTTTTTTTAGACCTTGCTTTTTAGCTTCAGTTTGAAGCCATTTACGTTTAGATGTTTTCAGTATTGGTGGTAATCCGTTTGTTTGTTCAAGGGTTACCGGGTCTTGTTCAATTGATTTACCATTATCAGTGTTTTCTTCTGCTTTTTGCTCAGGTAATTTACCAATATCGCCATTTAATTCACCAGAAGTGGTAGCTTCTTCACTATCAGCAACAGTTAGCTTACCAGTATTGTCTTGAGTTTGAGTGCTAGGCATTTCTTTTGCCAGTGACACTAACTGTTCTATTGGTGCATCTAAACGAATTATTTTAACAGGCTTATTCTTTTCACTAGCAGCTAGCCATTGGTGGTGACCATCTAATATATGGTTATCATTCGACACTAAAATCGAACGCTCACCGCCTTCGTATTCTTTAGCTTGTGTAACTTTGTTAGGTGAGAACTCCGCTTGTGTTGGTTTCAAAGACTGTGCTGAAACTGTATCTTGTTTGTGCTCAATGCCTCTGGCTTTCATAAAGTTAACCATGGCACCGCGATTTTCCGCTTTAATTTGTGGCATTTCAGCACGCGGTATTTTTTTAGTTTGGCTTTGTGGTGAAAAAGCCTGCCATTCAGAATCTATCATTTCGCCTTTAATGTCGGCCTGCTGTCCTGTGGCTTCTTCTAATGCGGACTCAGTGCCCTTGCCTTGATTTTTAGCTGAACTTTTAATCGTCCAACCGAAACCATTACCAAAGGAAACTGCTTTAGTTTTATCACCAGCTCTGCGTGCTGCCCGTGCCTCTTTGCTTAACAATGCATCGCGTTTGCTCTTAAATGGTTGTCCGTCCTTTTGAACGTTTACACCACTTTGGTCACCTGAAAAAATTATATCTTTGTGTGGCAATAAGTTCTCAGCGTCACGGCCTGCTTTCTCTACTCGTTGTTGAGCCTCTTGCTTAGGCCTATCATCTTCCGCAAAGATAATATCTTTTTGTTCAATGCCTTCAGGTTGCGCGTCAAGATCAGCAAAAAGCTTTTCACGCTCTTGGCGATTCGCCGTTTCTTGTGATGTTGGGAGTTTACCCTGTTCTGGCTCTACAGTTCCTTCGATTGGAGCTTTTTCAATACCCTGCCTACTCTGAGGCTCAGCTTCTAGGTAGTCGCCTTCATGCGTGTACTTAATAGGGCTAAAACGGTCCTCAGGTGTTGGTTCTGTTTTTGATTGTGCTTCATTAACTTGTGCCTCGACTGAAAGCGAGCCGTTACTCTGATCAAGTTTTCGCAAAGATTCTTGAGCAGGACTAGTAATGAAATCACCATACTGCCCAATGTCTTTGTTAGACTCACCAAAACCTGCTTGTCTCGCTGCAGTGGGTGCGTCATAATTTACATCACTAACTGCATCATTTTCACCTGGATTAGTTGGCACATTTTCATTAGGCGAAGCCTGCTCAGGTAATGGCTCAGGTTGTGATGCTGCATTAAATAAGTCGTTATCTATGCCAAACTTTTCTTTCATCGTTCGAGCTACAATTGCAGAGGCTTCAGCGTCAGTGAAACCTTGCTTTTTAGCCGCTTCAAACTGCTTGACTCGCACCATATCAATCGCTTCGTCTTGAGGTACGCCAGACTCAACTAAGCTATCTGCACTATTCTTCACGACTTCTGCTGTTCTTTGCTGATAGTTTAGCGCTTTTTGAGTTGCCTCAGAGCCGGTTCTAACTATACCCCCAACAACCAAACCACCTACAAAGGCCTCGTCTAATTTTTCAAATTCATCCAGACTTTTGCCAGCGCCCCACTGTGCTAATGCTTCTTGGCCCATCTCTGTAACGCCTTCACCAACTGCGCCTTTTAGTAGCCGTTTAGCAATGCTAGGATCACGTACAGCTTCAGTTAATTCACCTTTACCATAACGCTTTGCTGTCTCAAGAACTCCATCTCTTAAAATGTCTTTACCTAGTTGACCCATGCTAGCTTTAATGCCAAGTCGTTCAAGCAGCATTTGCCCAGCACCGGACACAACTGCGCGTGTTGCATTTTTTTCACCTTCTGGCTGTTTTTCGTAAGCTTCTTGTGCAAGCCCACCGGCCATACCAAAAGCACCTATGCCAGAAGCGGCACCAGCCATATTAGGGATTGAGCCTGCTGTTAGTTCACCTGCATAACTCGCAAAATCACTAAGGCTTTCAATGTCTTTATATGATTTAACTGTAGGCTCATAGCTATTTTGTTCTTCAATATTTCTATCAATGCCTTCTTGAGCCCATTTCGACAATGAACCCCCTTGGCCTATAGCTCTGCCTAATGAACCTGTTTGATCTTCTTTAGGTGCACCAACATCTGTGAAACCTTTTACAGCTCGGTAACCTAACTCTTGTAGCTTATCAACACCGGCGCCAAATGATGCAGCTATTCCTCCCTCGGCTTTTACTACCTCCTCTTGTATCAAGCCTCTTTTAACCGCTTCGTCATACATAGCTTTATGCTGACCTTTGAGAATGCCGCGTTTATTAGCTTCCGTTAAAAGTTTCAATTTGTCAGACATTTGCTTATTGTGCTCCCAATGCGCTGGTTAATTGCTTTAAAAGCTCATCATCGCTTAAGTTATCAATTGACTTATTTGCTATATTTTCTTGCTCACCATGTTGATTACTATCAATTCCATATGAGCTATTTAGTTGATCTATACGTTGCTGGTATAAATCTCTAACTCGATTTATTGCTTGCTCTCTTCCACCATCTTCCAAGTAATCCAAATCAGAACCACCTTCAATCTTAGCAAGTGCTTTTGTCATTTCATCTTGAATAGAATTGAGCTGTTTTCGGTATTCATCTTTAGGTGATTTACTGCGGCTACTTGTACGAGTACCAATACCCATATTCGCATTTAATTGCTTTCCTAAACGATCGTAATACTCTGGCCGTTCCATCATATCCGCCATCATTGCGCGCGCTTTTACAGTGCCAAAAAGCTCTTTAGGCGTATAGGTCATTACTGGATCATCAGGTTCAGATGTTCTGCCCTTGGTCATTGGTTTTATTTCTTTCATGCCATTTTCATAAGTGACCTCTATTTCAAAGCCAAATCTTGCAGGCTCGCCTTTATCACTAAGCGGCACGTATCTAACAATTTTATTGTTTGCTACCTTCGACTTAACACTCTCGTTGTACTGCCCAATGGTTGAATTTAGCTTGTCGGAAAAAGCAGCGTTTGTTAGCTCTATTGATTTAGGCGAGTTTAGTTCAGATACTTTGCCTGTTTTTGCAACTTCACCGAGAAAAGAGTCAAACATTTTTATGTTTTCTCTAGCTTCAGGCTTTGCGTAAGTCCGCGGATCCATCGCCTTATTTCTCTGCATTACAGGCTCTAAATCTTCCGGTATTTTTCCTGTATCTCTGAATGCTTGCCAAGCCATAGAAATTACTGGCTGGTCTTTTTTCCAAGTATCTTGTTGAGTTTGGTAATTTTGCTGCCATGTAGTTTCAGCAGCACGCTGTTCTAGGGATTTATTGCGATAGTCATTCATTGACCTAAGCGTTGCATTTTGATGTTGATTATTTTGCTTAGCCTGCTGATTTCTGAATGCCACATCTTCTGCTCGTTCTGTTTTTCTTTGTTTGTCTAAATCAGCAAGTCGCATCTGCCCTTGCTGGTAACGTTCTTCATTTCGCTTATCTAAATCACTTAAACGCTGCTCATTGAATTGACGCGACTGATGCCGCTCCATCATGTTGAAGCCCTTTAACGCGCCATCTACGAATGCACCTGCCATAACTCCCCCTTATAAAGAACCAGCAGCAAAACCAATTACAGCACCAATAGCAGTGCCCCATCCTGGCATTATCTGTGTGCCAATCATTGCACCGGTAGCAGTGCCACTCATTTGCGAATTTTTTTGCGCCTGATCAGCTTGGTCATTTGCTATTTCTCGGTTTTGCTCCATATCTGAGAGCGTTTTGAGTGACTGAGTTGATTTGGCCTTAGTGCTTTGGCCTGCGTTCATAATTGAGTAAGACATTAGACGTTTCCTATATCAGCAAGCGTGCTTGTAGCACCACCTTGACCGGTTAGTATTTTGTTTTGCAGGTCATCTACTGAACTGCGCGTTTCATTATTCACAGACGCCGTTGTAAGGCTTTTAAGCAGGTTATTATTATTATTATCTTGCTTGCTGTTTGCTGCGCTAACACCAAAACGTGCTAACTGCCTGTCTTCACTTTCTTTAGCTACCTTGAAGTTGCTATCAATGTTCTGCTGATTTCGTTCAAGCTGCTCTGTTAATAGCGAATCATCCGTTGCTAACGAAAATAATTTTTCTTGCACAGGAAGGTAACGCTTTTTGTAATCTTCGAATTGTTGGCGTGTTAGATCCGCTAACGCATCTTGATAGCGACCTGTGCGTATTTGGCTTGAATCGACGGCATAAAGATCAAATGGGTCATCTGTTGTTGCTGGTGTATCTGCCATGGCTTTATCTCCTAAGTTGTTCTCGTTGCGTTGATATTGCTATCGTCGAGCAAGCTACTGTTAGTCGTTGCGTTATAGGTGATTGTGTTGGCATTGTTTGCGTCTACAGCGGGCTGGTTCTTGTAATAACTAGCCCCTGCACCTGCTATTGCACCAGCTGCGCCAAGTAAGTTGTCGCTTTGTTGTTGTGAGATGTTTGCATCATTGAAGGCTTTACGCTGTGAGCTTTGCGCAATGTCCGTTAGAGTAGCCGTTGCTTCTTGAGATTGACCTTGGCCCATCGCCATTACATTACTCATTTTATCTATATAGCGCTCTTGGCCTGCCACCTGTGAACGTGCTGTAGTGTCACTTGATACAACTGATTGCTTGTCACTTAAGTCGCTTAACGTGCCTTTAAATTTGCCTGAATTTGGATTCACTCCACTCGCCGCTAAATTTGTGGCAGTGTTTGTCCTTGCACTAGTGAATGCTTTTTGACTGCCAAGGTTTGCACTTTCAGCAATGTCTGAATAAACAGTGTCATCGTTCGCTTCTTTAGCGTCATCAATCACCATGTTTTCAAATGGGACTATGCTATCTTGGTAATAAGCCCACTCTTCTGCATAGACTTTTGCGAGTTCTTTCTCGTACTCAGTCTCTTTAATATCCCCGCCTGATTTACTCATGCTTTACAAACCTCTAAAAAATGCCGCCAGACAACTAAACCATCACGCACACAAAATCGCCGCCAACCATAAGCCGGCGCGACTTTATTAAAACCTTTACGTGCTGTTGAAAACTCTATGAAGGATGCCCGGCCACATTTGGCAAGGCGAATGATGTGGTAGAGATACCGGTTGATTGCATCGCCCCCATGACAAGAAGCAACACACACTTGGATATACTCATGTTTCATTTGCGAACGCGGCCTCAAAACAACGAAGCCATCAGGCGCTACAAACAAAAAAGCCCACTCATTTGAGCAGGCTTTATCTATTTCTTTGAACAAGTTGGGTTCGTTCGCTGTGTTACCTATTCGCGTTATTGGCTCTTTAAGCCGGTCACGGTGGTTGGCCCATGACACACACTGCAGATACGATTTGTCCATTATGTAAAAATACTAACCTATATTGGGGGGTTTTGCCATTAACTAATCGTTGAGCCATCTTTGAATGTTTGGCAAACGATATTTTGCCCGGGAGCTGAAATACTATGTGTGCCGCCTACTGACGTTTTTTTAATTTTCAGTGTCACCGTAACACTTGTATACGCTGGAATAATTGCAGCTAGTGTTCTAGTGACAACCGTTTCTGTGCCGGGCTCGTCAGAAAACTCATGCCTATAAACATCCCTTGCTGTCGTAAAACCTGACACAAATAACATGACATCAACCGAAGGTGCATCATAATACTCATGATACGCTTTCACCTGAATACCACTAACTGTGACGCTTCTAGCAAAAGGAAGGCTTGATATGTAAAAGTTTATTATCGTGTATTCACTGTTCGTAGAGTTTGCATTTACGTTTGAAGAGGTTTTTACCTTTAAGTCGGTTACATCACCTTCAATATTCGCGGCATAAACGGTACCAAAAAAGCTCGCATTATTACCAAATAAGGTGTTGATATATGCCTGATCAATTTGTGCACTCCCAATAGCCCCATTAGCTATGTATGTCGTTACATTTGAGCTAAGTATCTTATCAAGACCTGCAAAGCGTCCAGAATCAGGAATATCATTTAAGTAAGGCTTGTTCTGTTCGTCGTATGATTTCTGCCACGATGACCAAGATGTGCCAGAAACTGACGTTCTTCTATATGTGCCATAATCACCGTAAAAAACTTGTGTTATTTTTCCACCGGACGAGTCACGCCAACCGACTGTAGTCACTAATGTTCCGAATGAACCCGCACCAGGAGCGCCTATTGCTGTTCGAGATTTAAACTCTGTGAATGTACCTTGGCCTTTATAATTCCAATATGTATCAGGTGAATCATTAGAATTACGGGTGTCACTAATCGCGGTGCCTAACGCCACGTTATTTGATGTTTTATCAGCACCACTTTCAGGCTTTCCACTTCCTGTTACTGAATCCCAAGCGATACCACCTGAACTAAGCATGACATTGCCGTTGTAGTCTTTGATAGTGACAGATTCAAGTGTAGCGCTTTTGGCTAGCATATTTCCGTTAGGGTCAATTGAAAAGTTGCCACTGCGAGCGCCATTGCTACGATTATAATTTATAGATGGTGCACTAAATGAAGAACCTACGATTACTCTGTTAGCAAGCAAGTCATCTGTTACTAAGCTTTTAATATACGCGTCATCTATTACTGCGTTATTAATCACTGTTTTATTACCAGACACAGCAAAGAATGGTGTGCTGCTATTAGGGTCTTGATTGGTTATAACTGCAAACTTAGCAGCTTTTACAACAAATAAAGGTTCTGAACCATCATTTACAAGACCAACGCTAGCACTTATTCCATTTACTGTCGTTTTAACTCCCCATAGTGCGCTAAATACACCTTGGTTGTTTGCTACAGTTTGACTAACTGACTCAAGCTCTGCGCTTACACCATTAATCTCTGATGAAAGTGTTTGCTTTGCTTGTGAAATTGCACTGTTCGTTGCAGCTTTTGTGTAATAGTCGTTATAGAGTGATGAATATACTGAGCCAAGTTGCGACTCAAGCGCCTGTTGGGATTGGCTTATAGCTTGGTCCGTTGTCGCTTTCGTGTAGTAATTCAAATATAGGTTGCTAGAAACATTGTTGATCTGTGAACTTAAGATACTTTCCCTTTGTGCAATTGCTTGGTCTACTTGTGCTTCAGTGTAATAGTTCTCAAAAATGATAGATTCAACATCGTTTATCTTCGAACTTAACAGTGTTTGTGTTTGTGCTATCGCGAGGTCTATTTGTGCTTCAGTATAAAAGTTCTGTTCTAAATTAGACTCTACATCACCAATACGTGAACTTAATGTTGTTTGGGCTTGGGCTATAGCAGAATTGGCATCAACTTTAGTAATGAAATTTTCTTGTAAATATGCACCAATGCTATTCCCTTCTGGATCTTCTATTTCGCTTTTCAATGCCGTAGTAGCTAATGAAATAGCCTCGTCAGCATTTGCTTTTGTATAGAAGTTCTCTACTAAATCAGCGCGTACATTTCCAACCTCACTGCTCAGTTTAGTAAGCTCGTTGCTAGTAGATAGCTTCTCTTCTGCGACTGTTGATTTTATGCTTTGAAGTTCGCTTTGACTTTCACCTACTGATGAAATTAAAGCCCCTATTACTTCAGTTGCTGATTTCTGCTCACTTGCAATAACATTCTGAGTATCAATGATTTCAGCTTCAACCAGTCTATTTCTATCTTGCGCAATATCATTTGCTAAAGCATTTTCAATAATCGACTCAGCACTGATTTCAAACTCAGCACGTAACACTGACGTTGTATTTGCAATCGCTTCCTGTGAACCTGTTTTAGTTTGAAATTGGTCAAATAGCTCAGCAATTGTGCCGCCACTTTCAGGATCTTCAAACTCACTTATAATTGACGTGACAGCGCTGCTTATTGCTTCATCTGCAGCTGTTTTAGTATAAAAGTTTTGGTAAATATCGGCTGCTAAGCTAGTGCCGTTAGGATCTTCAAGGGTCGCTCTCAGTTGAGTTGTTGCTACGGTTATTGCTTCATCCATTTCAACCGTTGTCGAATAGTCATTGTGAAGCGTTGCACCTAGACTACTCCCCTCAATATTCTCGATTGATGATTTTAATAGAATATCTGCCTGACTATACGCAGCATCTGTTTCGGCTTTTGTATAATAGTTTTCATCTATGCCTGTTGTTACTGCAAGTAAGTCATTATCTACTGCCGCTCTTAACGAGTTTACTTGGTCACTTATTGCCGTATCAGCTTGAGTAACTGTGTATACGTTGGTGTAAATATCAGCACTAGCTTGATCAATGCTTGCTTGCAGCTGCGTTGAAGCTTCGCTTATCGCACTTTGCATATCTACCGTAGTTGAATAATTATTGAAAAGCGCTGCGCCTAAGCTTGTCCCATTTGGATCTTCAATCAGAGCTTGAAGCGTGTTAATTGAATTCGCAATTGCACTATCAGAATCGGCTTTTGTGTAATGGTTATTTTGCAATTCAGCATTTAAGTTGCCTAGTTCGGAATTTACTGAACTTGCCAATACACTAACAGCGTTAGTAATCGCCTGATCTGTCTCGGTTTGTGTATAGAAGTTTTCATAAATATCAGCGCTCACGCCATCCATATATGATTGTAACTGGCTAGATGATTGACTTATCGCGCTATTAACTTCAACCTCAGTAAGATAATCTGATTTTAATAGTGCACCAACACTTGTGCCGTTAGGATCTTCTATGCTGCTCTTAAGTGCTGTAAATGCTGTTGCAATTGCTTGCTCAGTATTAACTGATGTGTAGTAGTTTTCTTGAAGGTCAGCTGTGATATTTTGTATCGTTTGACTATCACCATCTTCTATTAGTTGGTTTAATTCTGATCTGAGAGCGTTAACGCTTGCTGTAACAGCGTTATCCGCGTCAACCGACGTATAAAAGTTTTCATAAATATCAGCTTGCAACCCATCAATGTTACTATTTAATTGTGTTACCGCATTAGCTACTGCTGTATTTGTCTCTGCTTTTGTCGAATAGTCACTAAATAAAATAGCACCAATGCTGCTCCCTTCAGGATCTTCAATCTGAGCTAGTAATGCTTGTGTGCTTTGCGCAATCGCCTCATTTGTACTTGCCTTTGTGTAATAATTATTACTCAAATTAGCAGTGACTTGGCCTAGCTCTGTATCAAATTGCGCAGCTATATCCAGCGCTGAACTGCTTATAGCGCTATCGACATCAGCTTTGGTATAAAAATCTTGATAGATCAGTGATTGAACGCCGTCAATGTTGGACTGTAGTTGTGTTGATACAGTACTTATTGCGCTTTCTGTATCTGCCTTTGTGAAGTAGTTAACCTCCAAGTAAGCAAAGTTATCGTCCACTTGGCTTTGCAATTCACTCGTTACTTTTGCGCTCGCTAATTTTTCCTCAGCGACTGTCTTGGACAAATCTGTTATTTTTGATTGGCTGTCATTGAATTGTGACTCAATCACCGTTATCGATTTACTTGCAGCTTGTACTTCTGATGTGATCACCTCCTGTTGTTGAACAATATTTGCTGTGATCACTTGTTGGCGCTGAATCTCAATGTCATTTGCTAATGCATTTTCAATAACCGATTGCGCCAATGGCTCAAATTGACTATTCAGTTCAAAGACCGCACTAGCTATTGCTTTGTTAGTATCTGTTTTTGTGAAGTAGTCAGATATTAATAATGCGCCTAAACTGTCTCCCTCAGGGTTTTCTATCGCCGCTTTTAGTAATTCAGTCGAGTTAGTAATAACCTGATCTGCTTGAACCTTGGTATAATAATCACTGATCAGTGTTGACGTGATTGTTTCTAAATCACTATCAATGAGCCCCTTTAATTCAGTTGTTGCTTGTGCTGTCGCACTATCAGCTTGCGCTTTTGTATAAAATTGCTGGTTTAAAGTAGCATTTATCGCATCTTGAGTTGCTTGCCCTTCATCTGCAATTGCTGACTCTAAGTTTGTAGTTAACTGAGAAAGTGCATTATCAGTGGCTGTTTTTGTGTAGTAATTAGTTTGAAGAGTCGCACCCAAGCTTGAACCATTAGGATCTTCAATGCTTGATTTAAGTTGATTACCAAACGCTGTTATAGCTTCGTCAGCTTGAATGGCCGTATAGTAATCATTGTTGATCAACGCACCTAAACTAGTGCCTTCAGGGTTCTCGATTTCAGATTTAAGTTGTTCCGCTGAAAAGCTTATTGCACTATCAGTTGCTACTTTCGTGTAAAATTGATTGTTAAGAGTGGCACCTAAACTTGAGCCGTTAGGGTTTTCAATTTCCGACTTTAGGGTCTCAGTTGCAGATGCTATAACCTGATCTGCAGTTGCTTTGGTGTAGTAAGTGTTTTCAATATCACCCGAAAGAGATAAACCGTTTTCCTCAATTTCAACACGTATAGACTCTGCAGCTGCAGCGATAGCTTCATTAGCTTCTGTCTTTGTTAAAAATTCTGACTCAATACGTGCTGACATATTGCCTAGCGTCGATTCAAACTCGATCAGCTTAACTGTGTTATTTTGCCAGTTAACATCATTAATAATTACAGAATCAATTAACTGCCTTGCTAAGTCGTCGTTACTCAGTTCTATTGACTCGACGCGCTGCTTTGCATCCTGTGCACTCGATTTAGCAATGTCTGTCTCTATCAACAGTGACTGAATATTGTCTGAAATTGAGGGTATATCTATTTTAAACTGAGAAATATCATTTTGAATATCGGGAATAGTCTCAAGAACAGAATCAATATCAGCACGTAAGTTGGGAATGGACACCTTAACGTCATCAAGTTCTGCTTGAATATTAGGAATGCTTGTAAGCTCAATATCGTCCAGTTGTGAACGTATAACACTCAACTCATCTAACGTTGCATCAAAGCTGTTTGATAGGTCAGTAACATCAATTCCTAGCTCGTTTATATCAAGCTCTAAGCTAGGAAGCCGAGCATTCTCGATATTATCAACCTTGCTAGCTATATCAGGTATCTTGTTAAATTCACTTTTAAGCCAATCATCTAAATGTGATAGCTCAATTTGACTGCCAATTTGGTCAAGAATACTTGAAGCGGACTCTTGGGTTTTAACCTTTACGCCCGCAGCACCTTGTGTTGGCCCTTTCATATCAGCAACATTGACAAAGCGAACCCAATAAAAGTATTCGCTATTCATGTTAACCGAATCGCTAAATGTATCTGTTACTTCTGTAGCAATTAGAACGGCACTGCTAAATGAATCTGTTTCGCTTCTCCATATTTCTGCATAAGCATGGCCGCGATACGTTGGCCTGTCCCAAGTAAGCGCAATAAAAGTGAAGCCACCAACACCAAGCAAATTAACTGGCTTGTGAGGGCGCTCAACCCCGCCGACTGTAATAGGCAAACCGCCATCATTAGTGTTTCCATTTTTAGCACTTTGACGTAACGCCGCCATTTTCATCTGATCAAGGTTAACCAGATCCTTTACTAGCAGTGCTCTACTCTCACCACTACCACGCTGCCCTGTAAGTAACTCTATATTTTCAGCCAGCGCACTTTGAGTTTGCTTATCATTTTGGCGACCAATACCTGGGAAATCACTTCTCTTCAGCTTCTTTGCCATTAAACAGCAACCTCGCGCATTGTTGTTGCAATTGATACGCTGTGTATAGTGCCACTTCCATAAACCTCAAACGCCCATGAGTCGCCGCGTGTTGGGGGTAACCTAAATGCTGTATTAGGGATTTGACCGGGCTCAAGGTGTAGCACTTCAGTCTCGTCTGCAAAGACGCGTAGACCAGACTGAATAAGATCTACTCCTTTTACCATGCCGCATGCAAAGCTAATATCTTGCGCCTCAAAGTCCTTAGACCGCCATTGATAATTCATCACTGCAGGACTTGATCCCCATTTGCTTAGGTTTCCACCTTGACATGTGTATAACGCGTCATCAATTAAGCTGTTAAATCCACAATCGGCGGTTGCTGTAAAATGCCTAAAATCGCCAGTGTTTGGGTCAAATATAAAGCCTTTGTCTAAATCCTCTCCATAAAAAGCTAGATATCGCCCCTCTTGCTGGTACGCTTCAATTGTCTGAGGATCATACTCTTGCCATTGTTCTCGAGTAATAACTTGATTGGTTAGCATGTTAAGGCCACTTGTTGAAAGTGAAATTAAACCGTCTGGGCTCGCGTAAATAAGTGAACCATTAACAATGACCGCTGATCGCCCACTTACACAAGCTTGGTTAAACTCAAGTTTTTGACCTGCCATTGCGCTGGGTGTAATACCACTAAACAAATAAGGGTAACCTTTAGTAAGTACTGCTAATGTATTTCCAAGCGCTGCTACAGTCACAATTTCATGTTCTGTTGTTTGCTGATAGTCACTCGGCCAAGCGTAAGGTAAATAGGCCTCGCTAAAGCAAACGGTGCTGTCAAAAAAGCCAGCTAAAATACCGTTAGCCATTGAAGTTAATCCGATCATATCTTCGTTCGGCATTTCAAAGTCATATGTATCAAGCGATGCGCCTAACTGATCGCCTTGAATATCATCGGTGAAAACGTTTTGTGAGATAGGTATTTCAGCTACAAATAGATAGTCAGCTGAACCGCCGCCAGTTGCTGTTCTGTAAATGCGCCTATGTGTGATGTTTGATACGTTTACGTTTGGTGGGGAAAATACCAGTGATACATATGTTCCTTCTTCATCTGGGTATTTAATTTCAATCCTTTGCGATGCTTCACCAGGTGGACCTTCTTCACCTGCTGCAGTGACATAGGTGTGCGTGTAATAGCGAGTTTCGTCATCATTAGGGTCTATAGTTGAACCATCTTCATTTTCGTCAACTCCCTCAGTTACAGATGCAATGATAACGACTTCTGGTGCTTGCACCCCAAGCCTGTATGCTGATGCAGGCATGTTTGCACCTTCAAATATTGCATTCGTTGTCACTTTGGGATATCCATCACCAGTAAAGTACACTCGTTGCCAAGGGTCGTCAGTGATGGGACTTGGCACCGCGTGAACCTCTTTGTCCCACGCAAACCAATATTGATTTAAGTGTTGGTAAATAGTTTTAGCAGTATTTATAACGGCAATACCTGTTAAGGCTGGACGTTTTAGCGGTGATAGGTTGCCATTATCAAAATGACAACCAAATGCTTTTGAGGCTGATTCGTTAGGAAGTAAACGCGGGTCGAGCTTAGGCCGTTCACCGGCAAAAGTTTTAACAGTGATTGCAGGCATGATATTCGCTTAATGTAAGTTAATAGGTGGGCTGGTTTACTTGTTAAGTTTTATTACTTTACTTTCCCATTTGTGCGCGCGTTGGCAGTGGTTATCTCCGTCGAAAGGCTTTGCTAAGACATCAATTGTTTTCATTTGTAGATAATACCGCTTGTCACCTCTAAGCCTGTAACTTCGTGCCGATATAGATTCTAAATTGGTTCCATGGCAAATATTGCATATAGTGATATCAATTCCATATAAGCCATTAAAAGCCCATCGGCATCCAAACACTGTAAACACCGTTAGCAAAATAAACGGCACGATAAAAAAAAGGCCACATAAAATGTAGCCTAGTAACGTTCTTGCTGTTTTTAAGAAGTCCATATTTCACCTATTCAAAGAAAGCTTTTCTAGCCAAAACAAACTGCAAACCAAAACTTTTAAATTCAGTCTCATCGTCCAGTGTTAGTACTTTAACGCCTTGTCGTGTTTCTGCATTGAAATTTACAGGAAAAAATTCGTTTTCTACCTCAAACTCTTTAGCGAGTTCTAAAGCACTTTTTAAAGCTGATAGTCCGTTTTGGTTTGACTCATTGAGTGACACTTGGACACCTTTGAACTCAATGCCAATAAGCTTATTTATATGCCTTTGGAAAGGTTCAAGTACTTCATCAGATGTTTTCAGTGGTGGTCTTTCTGGCGCTTCAGGGAGGGGCAATGGTTGAACTTCAACTAATTCGCCCTCTTCATTTTCGTATGGTTCAGGTAAATTAGCATTGTGCTTTTCAACACCTTGAAGATCGATTAAATAGTTAAAATACAACTCTGCCCAATCCCATTGCAGTATCTGAGCATGTAACTGAGCAAACATATCAATGTTATCAATTTTGCCTTTATTAATAAGATCAGGAATATTTTTAGATATTGGCCGCTGCATCAAGGTTGGTAAACCTTGATCGTCAACCACTGGGTTTTGCTCGGCGTCAAGTTCGATAAACTCTAAAATTGGTGTAATCATATTAAACCCATCCTATTGGTTCTACGCAGCAAGCCATGCCAACTAAATTAGTATGACCATTCTCGTCTAGCATTGTGGTTTGATTATCTGCAATATGAATTTTGCCATCATCGCCCCAATCACCGGCTGTGGCATCGTATGTAAGTTGAGCGTAAGCATAATTGATAAAGCCTTGTTGGTTTTTAACTACGTTGTAATTCAGGGCTTTGAATGCAGGACTATTGTTACTAGGTGTACCAAGGGTTAAGTCCCTATGTGTAGGTACTAATCCAGAGTTTAGTTTATTATCTAATATAGGTGTTTCTGATAATGTTAAAAACGAACTATGTTGCTGCCCTGCCTCTACCACATAAAGTGTATTCGTATTTAGTTTTCCTGTTAAAGAGAAACCAAAACCCCTACCTCGTGAATCTAAATAGTAAGAACTGGCATACACCATACCAACACCTTTGCAGCCCCCTAAAATTTCATCCCTGACCACGCTTTGGGTTACTCTTGCTTTAGTGAAATAATTAGCCACTATTACAGCAGAGGCTGAGGTAGAAAAGGTTGCGCTATTTGTAATACTATTCCACCCCAAATTACCTCCGTGTGTGGATGTCAATGTTTGACCACTATCTGTGGTAACTACAGCAGAAAAACCCGTGCCTGATGGAGTTCCACTTTGTGGTTTAGTAAGTGTATAGGTTTGAGAAATCCCATCTGGTATTGTTGGATTCCAACTTCCAACCCATCCATCTTTCAAGTCATCACAAAGTATAATGTTAGCAGGGTCCCCAATAACCTCGGTATGAATGAACTCATCAGCTACAGAAATATTGGTGTAGTAGCCGGTTACTAATATATATGTTCCACCATTTACACGCTCAAACTGTTTAGTACCATCCCAAATAATCCCCGTTTCAGTTTTTGACAATATTAGTGCTTCATTAATCAGCGTTTCACCACTCTCGCTATACACCGTAATCAAATCACCAACTGTGTAGTTATCTGTGTTAGAAACTTGAGTTCCCGCTGCTAAGGCATTGTCGCTTGTAGAAACTTCTTTCAATACTTTTTTTGTAAAGAACAATTTTTCTCTACCTCGATACTCACCAGCCTTAATTCTTAGGTCTTCTTCTGCAAAGTCTTCGGCTGTTAACTTATGAGCTGAATARCGCATATCACGACATACACCACCTTGGCCGCTTTCGTAAATAGCATCAAAGTAGCGACCATCAGGTCGACTATTTCTTGTTGGGCCACCTGATATTGTGCCCGAGACTGAATTTACACCACCAAACACTTTGCCATCGGTGTATGGATAATCCGTTGTCGGGTAGTCAAAACAATCGGCCTTTGTTAAAGGGGCACTCCGTATTGAAGCTTTAGCAGCCCAAGTAACCATCAAAGTACCATCTTGATTTGAAAACCCTTTAGTACCTAGAGGATTAAAACTTGGGTGGTAGCCACCTTTGTTTAAACGCTGAACAGTGTTACAAACAAGGAAATAGCACTGTCCATTAACAGCAAAGTCAGAAGGCTTCTGAGCGCCTCCCACTCGAACCGCAAATATACCTCTACCTTTTTTAAAATCTTTAGCTAGGCCTATATCTGTATTGTAATTCAAGTAATCACTCTGAAGATCCTCTGTATAAAGTGCTAGTGATTTTTCTATAAATGAATTAATACCTTGAGGTTTAACCCTAACTCCGGCCGACTGATACTGTAATCCATAATTTAAAGTAGATGAGCTTGCATCTATCCAATCCCAGTCCCCATTTCCTGCTCCCGCAATGCTTCGACCTCGGACACACCATTGATAAAACTTACCCGTTGCGTCATCAAAGTAAATCTTATTTTCGTTGCCAAGGTCACTTGCGATAGCAATACGTTCTTCTTCTGTAGCAGTTTGCCAATTTACACCCTTACCACGGCTTGTTGTATCACCTGCATACCATGCGAAATAAGTAATAGGTCTGACATTATCACTAACAGTTGCCACACCATTGATATCACTCGCTAACGATTGAATTAAACCCTTTTTATATACAAATGGATCATCATCGGTGATTTCACGTAAAAAAGCCTCGAATCCCCACATATCTACGCGGTCAGTTACAACTTTATTTGTTGTCGTTTCGGCCGCAAACGCTAAAGCCGGAGTTGGGTATGTAACAGATTTACCTGTTGCACTATTGTATGTTCGGGTTCCACCTTCGGCGGGTGGAAGTTTGACGAGGTTGTTTCTACCGTTCGTTGTCGAAAGGCCCGATAGCTCAGTCAGTACCCCATCGATACAAATAACCGGTTCACTTTGCTTAGAGTCACCTTGTTGTGAGGCGTCTGCGCTGTCGCGGCCAAGGTTTAAAATATTAGGAAAAGTGGTATTAGTCCAAAGGCCACTTGCTACCACCAAACGATTCACACCGTTTGTGTACTCTTTACCTTTATGGTAAAAACCGCTGGCGTATTTTTCCCTACCTGCTGCTCGCATTGCTTCAAATTCAACCTTGCGCATTGCCCATGGGTGTGGATGGATAGAATCAAGTTCAGCTAGCTTTTCGTCGTGGTCTCGCACCATCTGTGCAGGTGTTTTGAGTTGTGTTTTTACGCCGTGACTATCAGTTAATCCTTCAGCTGCATTATCAGAATTAAGCCATGTTCTTAACTCATCTAGAAATAGTTGCTTTTGATTAAATTGAACAGCTATTTGACCTGCAATTCGAGTAAGCAATGTACCTGATGTGTTGCGAACAATTGCGTAATTAGCTGTATTCTGCGTTGCTCCCTCAAACCCTCTATCAAGTGTTAAGCTTGTATCACTATTTACCGCAGTTACTTCGTACCACGTTTTTGCATCTAAGGTAAAAATATCACCTACAGCAATCGAAATAACATCATTTTGCCAAGCCGTGTTCACGCCAACAATTGACTGCTGACCATTTGTTACATTAACGGTACCGACTCGATACCATGCACCTGCACTAGCTGTCATAGCTTACCCTCTCTGTTGGCCCATCATTGCACTATCAGCTTGGTTCTTTTGCCCCAGCTGGTTCTCAAATGCTTGTAAGTGCATTGTGCTTTTGTTTGGATCTGCAGCGTATTCCGCATCCTTCATGTATGAGCGGTAGAGTACCCATTCGATGATCGCATTTACGTAAATGTCATCTAGCGCAATAACTGCATTTGTACCGTGTTCGGCCATACCAATAGACGCTGGTGCTTTTGAATAAGCTAGTGTTAATAGGACACCAGCCATTACACCTGGATAAACGTAAAAAGTTTTTGGCACACGCTCGTCATAAATATAAAGCTGAACTTCAGTTGCTTCTGTTCCTGCATACCAAGACTCATGATTATCATCTAATACTTGTCGATTGTATGGGCCGCGAATTGCTTTACCCGTGGCATTGCGCGTAATATCGATTAGTCTCAATGCGTCAGCAGGTAACGATTGCTTAGTGCCTTCTACGCATGCGAAATCATCAATATCAACACTATATGAGTCAGGTCGACGTAATACGATTGCACGTTGAGCATCATTCAAGTAGTTCAATAGCTCGTCTTCAGGCCATCGAACAAAGCCCGGATCATTTAGCAGCTTATTAACTCGCGTTATAATTTCTTTTGAAGTGACAATAGCCATTAGTAAAATTCTCTTTGTTTAATAGGTCGCTGTTCGTCCAATGCATTCACTGCTTCTCGATATGCCAACCGGTAGCCATCAATGAAATTTCGTTGGTAATACTGAGATAAACTGATATCGGTCCATTGTGTATTAGGCATTTTCATCAATGTTGATGCCGCTCCATCTGCAAGGTATTCAGCATATTTATTGATTAAGATGTCGTTCGCATCGAAGCTATCAGGCAAGGTAAAAAGTGGTGTAATGAAGTAAAAAACTCGATAAGCAGGCGTGATCTTTGTTAAATACACTTCTCCATCAACTGATACGCTGTAATCTAAACCTCGCTCAAGTTCATGGCCGTTTGCATCCAAAACAAAATTAACACCACCAAATGCGTGATTATCTTCAACTGCCAGCGCTGCTGTCTCACCTTGATTGAATTGTTGTGAGCGAGCCAAATACAATGACTCAGCGCAGAACTTTTGATATGCACGTTTAAGGTGATCAAGTGCAAACTTTTCAAGAACGCCACCGCAACGCTCTCGTACAAGTGGGATCAAGGTGGACAGCTGAGCCATGATTATTCCTCGCCTTTTTCACTCATTAAGGCGCGGAATGCATCACGCACTTTTTTGCGATAGTCATCTACTGGCTTTTTAGGGCCTTCGATTTCTAATTCATGAGCCACAACGAAAGTATCTAACTGTTTTGAGCTGTACTTGCCAAGATCAACTTCTTCACCTTCAACAGTCACAACCATATTGGCATCAGCTTCTGCTTTCTTCGCTGCTTCTTCTGCAGCTAGGCGCTCTTCTTCAGCAATCTTGTCTAACATTTTTTGTCGTTCAATAACGCCTTCAAGCTGGCTTTCTTTAACCCATACGGTCGGAAAGTCTAGAAAGCGTGGCGCTAGTGCGTCATCTACTGGGACAGGCTCATGTCGTTTGAAGATTAGGCGAGTGCCGCATACGGTATCTTTCTTGACTCGTTTTGAGCCAATATAAACAATATTCGTAGCCATTTTAATGACTCCATAATTCAATGATTTAAAATAGAAAAGCCCTGCGAACACAGGGCTTTTAACAATGTATCTCAAGGCTAATTAATAACCTTTGAAACGGTACTCCAATTGCACTGTAACTTCGCCTGTAGCAGCACCTGCACCTGAGCTAAGAAGCTCTAAATCACTAGGGCCATTGTCACCAATATATACGGGCTTTACTGGTACAACGGCACTGCCAGAATTTACCGTATCAACTTCAATTAATGATGTTTTACTGTTGTCTTTATCTGATAAACGAATAGTGATTTCACTATCCGCACCTAACGCATCATTTAAAACACGTACACCAGTAATTTGCGTGCCAATTGGTAACTGCTCTGACAGCGTTACTGACGCGCCAACACCCAAGCCGGCTAACATCACACTTGCTACGTGCAAAGACAAGTTGCCTTGAGCACCTTTATAAAATGTTTCTCTCATGATCTTGTTCGCTCTTGAAAAGTTAAGATGGAAAAGGCAGTGTTAACTGCCTCTTTATGGTTTACTGAAGTGTTACAGCTGTATCGAGAACCATTGTGCCGTAATCATTTACCCGGCCTTCACGATCTGCAAATCGCACTTTCTTACAGCCATTCATCCAAACAATGGCTGTTTCATTGCCGTTGTCATGGTCTACTTTCTTAGTGCTCATGTGAAAGTGAGTACCTGACTCAGCTTTACCATACGCATTACCCAGCGCTTGACCACCAAGCAGGATAGCGCGGTCGATATCCGTACCAGCAGTTACTTGCTTGGTCGTTGCTAACTTGTCATTGTTTGAAACAGTGACAGTATCACCAGCATAGAAACGCACAGGTTTACGATATTGGCGAACAAGAATGTTACGCCACATGATCACATCACCTTTAAATACTGGATGGTTAAAGCCACGGCCACGCGCCATTGCACGAGACATAAGTTCTTGCATTTTCTTCTCTGAGGCACTGTTCCATAGATCACGCCATTGACGCGGAGTAACAAACAGGATGAAGAACGGCGACTCGTTAGCCATTTCGTCTTTTTCAAACGAAATATGCTTCATTGGGTTTTGCTGCTCTTCAAGGATCAACGCTAAATCATCTAATTTGTCTAACGTTAAAATGTCAGCTGGATCCAAGGTTTCAAATGACGTTGCGTCACCACCGAAGATATGGCGGTCATAGGTAGGCGCTTGCACTTCATTAACCATGATTTCGTTAAACTCTTCATGATCATCAAGTGGGACAATAATGTCACTTGGGTTAAATGAACCGCGTGCACCTGCTAAGTGATACATTGCAACTTCATCTTTCAGGTCGTTGTAGTAATTACCTAACAACGTTTTCGCAGTGCTAAGCAGGTTATGCTTAGTACGCTTTTGGCTCATCTTACCGCCCGAATCAACCATCTTTCGGCCTTGGTCAATGCGTAATTCAAACACTGTTTTGCTCAAGCTTTCGCCACGGCCTTCCAGTTTTTTATCACCCATTGTTGGCAAACCATTTAGGTTGTGGAATAAATCCATTTCAACCGTATCACCGGCTTGTGATTCCAAGTCACGGATCATGACAATTGGCGCACCTTTCTCGGTTTGATTTTTACCATGGTTCGTGTCTTTTTTCGCAGATTGCGGTGCACCGCCAGTCAACATGTTTACAAACGTGTTTTGACGACGAGTGTGTGTAAACAGGGCTGCGCCAAATGCTTTTGCAGCCTGTGCTCTAGTGATCGTACTCATTTTAATTCCTAGAATAAAACGTCCGACGCTTCGGATAACAAGGCCTCGATCTGAGCTTCTGTCATATTAGACATTTCATCAGTCATCGTTGCCGCGTCCTTATCGAGCAAACTTGCATTTGAGCTAAGGTCGCTTGCTTGTGATCCTAAGTCGGTCGGTGAATTGGGGATTGCAGCAGATGGGACTTCGCTTGGCTTAGGCTTGTGTTGCTCTCCAAACGCTGACTGAACACGCTTTTCAACTTCTTCAAAGCGCTCTGCTACTGATTTGTTTTTAAAAGACGGGTCACTTGCGAGCTTTTCATCAATAACTTGGGCCATTTCCCATTTGTCTGAATCATTATCACGCCACGACTTCAGATGCTTTGAACTTTCAAAAGCAGTTTGAACCGAATTGTCACTTGCTGGCTTTTCTTGCTTCTGAGGCTCTTGGGATGCTTGCTTATTAGCGTTGTGCTCTCGGAGTTGTTCAGCTAAAGCGCCGACCATTTCCCCTAAGTCTGGATATTCTTCTTTGATACGTGCCAACAATTCAGGATCTTCAAGCATTTGCTTAGGCAATTTACGTGCGTCGATACCGGCCTCTTTTAACTGACTGCTGTGCAATTCAGCTAACTGCTTAGTTTCTTCGTACTTGCTTTCCAGTTCTGCTTTTTCATCGGCTATACGTTGGCTTGTCGCTTCTGCGTCTGCCGCGCGCTGTCTCGCTTTGACTAGTACATCGTAAGGCAAGCTGTGCTGGCCGTTCTTACTCGTAATGTCTGTTGCTTCAACGTAGTATTTACCGTCTATTTCCACAAAACCTTCAGGCACATCACCTTTTTGCTCACTTGCTTCGGTTGACGATTCCGGTTTTACGTCTGTTTCAGCTTGTTCTTTGCCTTGGTCCTGTTTGGCTTCTGCTTCCACTGCAGGTTCTTCTTTAGTGTCTACTACAGGCTCGCTTACTTCGCTGCCATCTTCATCACCAAAAAGCGTGTCACCATCAAGATCAACATCGGCCAGTGCCGCTTCGATTTCTTCTGGTGTGCCGTTTTCTAAAATATCGTCGAGATTATCCACTTATGACTCCATCACTATTTGACACATAGCTGCGAAAATTAAAGTTGTAGGCTGTACGCTGCCTTTGCGAGTTGTTGTGCATCGCACAAAAAAGCCGCCTTGGGTTTCCCTAAAGCGGCTTAATTTCTGCGTAGTACATACTTAATTGGATTTATTACCGGTAAGGTTTGCGTAACCTCACATCAACACTTCCCCAGCTAATATGCGATATATGTCTTGGCATTGTGCTATGTGGTGCATTGTCTAGATTTGTTATAGGGCGTGTCATCCACATGATTTCTGGCATAGCCGGATTATTTGCAGGCTTAAACGCTGATAACACATACTTAAGAAACAAGTTCTTGATGAATTTCAATGTCATCGTCTACTTCCTCTATCTCTGCGTGAATGGCTTGGCTTACAACGCTGTGAAATAGCGCATCTTTAACCTGCTGCTTTTCTGGTAAATGGTGAAAAGGCTTCAAACATTCATGGGTTTTATTTTTAATTGATCGCTTAGGCCCGTACTTCCATCCAGCAACAATCATTTTTGCAGTCCATGCGTCATGCCATGCTGATACGTCAGCCCCCTCATTGAGAATATAAAAAGCCACTTGCTCTATTGTGCTGTCTTTATCTTGCTGGTCTAGCTGATCCCAAGGCTTTGCGCTTTCTCGGATAACTAACAAGTATGCGCGGTTCGTTTCATGGCACATTTTCGCAATAGCGGTGATCTGCTCTAAATGCTCTGCCGGTATATGTTCGATACTTTCTAATTGTGCTGTTTCTGACATTGTTAAACCTGTATTGCGTCTAGTTGCTGTTGTAAGTTTGTTTGAATAGATGACTTGAGCGCTGCTACTTCTGCACGTTTCTTTTGTACCTCAGCAATAATATTTTGCGTTTCGGCTTGGATCTTCTCGTCTTTCACGCCCTCAGTTTCAGCTTTCTTCTGAATTTCATTGATGCGCGCTTCAAGTTGTTTGTTTTCGAGTACGATTTTTTGTACTTTCTGCTGAATTTCTTGCTGCTGTAGCTGTTCCATTGCCTGCTGTTTTTCTGCTTGCGCTTGCGCCTGTGCCAATTCTTCCTCGCTCATATCCTCTTTAGCTTTTGGAATGTTTAACGCTTGGCGTAAGGTTGATAGAAATTCTTCTTTGTTTGGCAGATCCATTAGCTCTACAAGCATTGGTAAAGTTGCTGCTTGAGCTTCGGGCGGTATTTGACTCATGGTGTTACTGAGTAGTGTCGCTTGTTGCTGTCTGTAAGTTGGTGTGGCTTTTACTGGTGCCAGTGCCATATGTCCGCGCCAACGTGCTACATCGTTATTGCGCTTACCTTCAGGGTTTGGCTCATTAATAACAATAGAACGGCGCTTTGCTTTATCTTCACGGTTAACGGTTACCTCGATGTTATTTTGAGGCTTAAGTTCTTCGATAATATAAGCAAGAAGCAGCTCACCTACTTTGTTTCGCGAGTAATGAAAATTATCATTTATTTCAGCAAGTGTTGTTGTGCCTTGCTCTACCAAGTTAGCAATAGCTACACCACTTGTTGCGTTACTGTCTTGGCCTAACATCGAGTTATATACACCGGCACAATCTTGTATCAGCTTCATATCATGCTGCATCAAGTTAAACTGTTGTGCTGCAATGCCGACATCGTTTTGAATGCTTATTGCATCACTGGCCTTGCCTTTGTTCTTTCGCTCCGGGTTAAGCTTAATGTAGCCATCTGGCTTTTCGACCTCTTCCTTTACACGTCTATCTGATAGCTGCGTTGCATCTTCATCTGCAATAACACGTCTTGCTTGTAATAAGTAGTTAAGTCGTATTACTCGCGCATTAATACCATCTTGCGCAGGCATCATTCGGCTGACTAAACCGTAAGGCTCACCGCTTGCGTCTTTTTGATAGCCAATGAATGGAACAAGGTTAAACATGCCACCTGGCGCTTCGCTTGGTCGATCAATAATACGATGCGGACCAATGAACCATGCTTCTCGCACATTAGGGAATGCAGCATATTCAAGCTGAACCTTACCGCTATTGACAGCTGCAACATGTGCCGCATTATTCTTATCAAACTCGATAACACGGCCATCAGAAAGTCGAATAATGTGAGCACGTTTCCACACTTTGTAATAGATAACTTGCAGTAATACGCGTTTACGTGTTGTGTCTAACCACTCACTTGTTGATCTGTTCCAGCTTTGCGCATCGCTCCATGCAGATTGCAATGCATGGTCTTCGGTGTGCTCTTCATCCAACGTTCTCAAGAAGTCTTCCCAGTGATTAACGGAATGCTTCAATATTTCCTTATGCTCTGGAAAAGTCGCTATTGCTTCATCTAAGTCAAGCCATTTACGGCGAGCAATCCAGCGTGCATCACTTCTATCAGCTTCTACAGCGTGAAAGTCCCACCAAACCTCACGACGATGAATAAACTTAATTCGGTATGGTGCTGCAAAAGGAATTGGATTTTTAGTAACTTCTACCCAGCCAATACCCGCTTTCAATTGACTCGCGTAGGCATCAGAACACGCTCTGTCGCCATTTGCTAAGCGCCAATAGTCTTTAAACTTTTCATTAAGCGCCTTCGCTAGCTCTTCACCTTGCTCATCATCAGCTGAAACCATCAAGTCAGAACGTGACCGAGCTTCTAAACCTAAAACGCCGTCAATAGTTGGACCAATCATGTTGTGCACAATGTCTGGTTGACCACGTTCTGCTAAAACAGCTTTAACTTTTGCACTTAACTGATCGCCATCATAATACGCACAAGCTTTTGTTGCGGGTGTTCGCCAATCAGGTTGTGAGTCAATGTCACCAAGGATCGACAATAACTTATCTAACGACAAGCCATCTTTGTTCTTTGCAAAATCAGCCATTTATTATCGTGCCATCCAAGAGTTAGGGTTGTGCGGTGCGGGAGTATTATCTTTAATGAGTTTCTTCGGCATTCTGACCAGCATTTCTTTAGCAATCATGTAGCTCATTACTTGGTCATCAAAGCCGCCGGGCTGCGCGCCCATTCGCCCTTTTTTATCGTAAACAAAGGTGTTTAATTCGTTGGCTGTTCCGCGCCAAACAATGCCGTCCTTGTCATGTGTAAGCAGTTCATCTAAACCACTTGTGAGTATTGGTTTAGATTGTGCACTGGTGTGCCACCCTACTTTTTTTGTTTCTTCATCGGTATCTTCACGATCTATGTGTTCTTCTGTGTAAATCCGGCTAGTTGGGTAAATCTCAACTAACTCTTGAAGTGTTGCATGGCCGTGATTGTTTCGCTCTATCCCAATGAAAGCCTTGTTATACATAAGGCCAATATGCTTATTAATATGAGCAAAGCGCTTAGGATCTATATGACCAAACCAATGGGCTACTTGGCGACCGTCTGATTTAGCGCATACATCTAACGAGCTGCGATCGCCGTGCTCAAGTCCTTCTGCAACATCGCCGCCGATCGCATATTCTTCGTCTTCGTCTGGCAGTTCCCAAACGAGTAAGTAACCAAGTGTTGATTGTGCTAGCTTGTCAGCTGCTTTAGATGATAGGTCCACTTTGCCATTCATCTTTTTGAGCTTGCCTGTATAGGGCTCAATCTCATAAACAATAAGAGGCTTTTTGCAACGGCCTTCAACACGCATTAAGTCATCACTAGCAAATACTTTGCGGCCTGAAGTTAAAAACGCTTCCATTGGCGTAGATGGAAACTCCTGTTTCATCTTGTCCTTCATGTTGCGTTCTTTGCCGATATACCAACATATCTGCTCTTCACTGAGCGCTATTCCATTGGCAGCTTCAACTGACTTAAAGTACTTAACTTGTTCTTTAGTTAGCTTCAACCCGCCTGTTTGGACTGGTGCAACATACTTAGGATCTTCAAACCAAGGAAAGAAGTGAAACTTAAAATTTTGCCTAGTTAACGCAATGCCTGACTCTAGCAACTCCATTGCTTCGCATGACATATCGAAAAAGTTACCTGCTGCGCCTTCTGCTGTTGATTCAACGAATATTAATGAGCCGTCATGAACAGCATTGAATGAGCCGCTTTTAACTTCTTCTGCACGTAATGGGTATTGAGCGCATATCTTGCCGTACTCGGAAACATGTAAGACTTGAAGCGTTCCAGAGCGGAACGAAACAGCAACACGTACCCAGCTGTCATTATTAAACCAAATACCAGTGCCCGTTTTACTTTTAATCGAGCGCTTACCTGTCTTTAGCCAACTTGGTAACCGTTCGTATGGGTAAAGTATCTTGGATGAAAATATCGCGCTTGCTTCATCCTTACCTTGAGCAATAACGCCACACTGCCTGTTATCGTTAAACATAGCGTGATCAAGAATAAAAACTTGAATAGCAGTACTAAAGCCCAGCTGACGTGCTTTTAAGATGATGTTTAAAAACCACATAGTCATAAACAACATGGTTTGTGCAAGCCTGCAACGGAATAAAACCTCTTGGCCCTTTTCGTTAGCGATAATGTAGAGATTGTTTAGTCGCCACCACCAACAGTCTAAATATGGCTCACAACGCTCTAACAGGTCCACATCATCCAAAGTGAAGCGTTCTTCTTCTGTTAACCAAGTGCTTTTAGGGTATTTAGCAAGCTTTGGCTGCATTATTCACTTACCACCTGATCTAAGCCGTCAGTGCGACTATCAATGAAGTTATCAAGCTTGCTAGTACCACCTGCTTCTTTTCTGGCTTTAGTAGCTTCGTGTTCAGCAATTTCCGCTTGATGTTTGCCACGCTTAGTTGCATGAACAAGTGCTTTAGTTTGTTGTGATATTCTTGATGTTTCAGCAATCAGTTTGCCGCGTGCGAGTGAGTCAGTTTCAAGATTCGATAGCGTTTTTATAATTGATTCAACGCGTGTAATGTTTCTATCGAGCGCTGACTCTGCTTTGAATAACGACTCATAAAACCGCGCTGCTGTATCAACATCAGTTTCAGGATCTTCTAGCTTCTGATTGATCCCTTCCATGGCCTTCATAACCATGTGAATACGAGCTCTACAAAGAGAGAGTTCATCTTCAAGGGTTGTAGCTTCTACAAGTTGATTAACTTCATTCTCAAAGTACTTTGTATAGCCACCATGCGTTACAAGGTGTCGATTTCGAGTACCTGGCTTTACACCGGGTTTTTGCTTACCTTCTTTGGTTTTACGCTCTCTAGCCTTTGGTTGTTTCTTCAGGTTGGTTTGAGGCAGCTTTATATAACGTCTTGCTGTTGCGTAATTAAGGCCGTGACTTTCACAGAAATCGCGCGGACCTATACCACTTTCTTCATGCTCCTTTAAGAATAGTGTCTTTAAATCGTCCCATTTTGACACTACTGTTCACCGTAGCCTGCCTTGCACTCAGCTAATGCTTGTTCATCGTCACGCACTAGTTCTCTCATACGTGCCTTATGGTACTCAGCATCTTCACGGCGTTTCTGAAGTTCAAGCTCATGCTTTTTGCTCTGATAACGCCAGTTCATTAAAAACGTTATCACTGTGAACAAAATACCAAGCGCAAGGGCAATGTTATTAAGTGACAATAAGCCACCGACACCAGTACCGATACTTGCGGTGTAACTGGCTGCTGCTGTTGATTTATCCATTGTTAAATTCGCTGGCCCATTGTTTGGTTCGTTTAATGTTTTCATTGCATTTATCTATGACAAACTCTAAATACTGCGCATACGCTAACAAACTCGCGTTTCCTGCTATTTGTTTAATGTCGATGTTACAGTTGGATAGATATTCTTCCGGCGGTGTTACGTACACGTATTTTGTCTGTACCACCGTCCTTGTCACACTCGCTGGTTCTTGCGTACTTGAGCAAGCGGATAGCATCACAAGGAACGCTATCATTAGCCCATTGTTTAGTAGCTTCATTGCTTGACTCTCGTAACTTGTCTATTTCAGATTGTGAAGTATTTAAGCTGTTTGTTAGCTGGCTTACTTCATCTTGGTAGGATTGGTTAATGCGAGATAATGACTCCCGCTCACGTATTAACTTTTGATTCTGCTGTTCAGTTAGTTCAACACTTTGCGCTAAGAACTCAGTTTGCATTGTTAGATTATCAATCACTAAGCTTTTACTTTTAATCGTTTTATTAGCTTCTGTAAGATCGTTTTCAATAGTCACAAGTTGATATGTTGCGTAAGCCAGTGCCGCTAGTAATGCGACGATAGCGATTCTTTCAATGCTGCTGAATAGTACTTTGAACATTTGCTACTCCATCAAGACATATTGATCGCTCTTTTTCTCTTCGCGTGATTAAGCCTGGTAACTTTTCGCCTTTAGCAAAAATCCAGCGTGACAGCTCATTGCAAGCGCCAATGCGATCGTTATTGTTTAGCTTTTTAAGTAATGTGCTACTTTGGAAGTTGCCTGAGCCTACGTTGTAGTGAAATGATAAATACGCAATATGCTCTCCTTGGCTTAGTTTTATATTGATAGCACTCATCAGCTGTTCATTATGCGCTGCCAAATCATCAGCTAATAAGTTCAAACACTCATCTTCTGTATACTCTTTACCAACAACAGCTGTTTCAGTATGACCATAGCAAGTTGTTGCAATGCCAACAGGGTCAACATAGCCGGTTAACTCTTGGCCCTCGAAAGTAGCGACTGTTACACCTGCTGCCGCAAGAATGCCGGAAAACCCCAGCGCTATAAGTTTTCCTGCTTTCATAAACTGTTCTCAAATTTTAGGTATAAAAAAACCCGCAAGGTGCGGGTTTAACTAATCAATAATTGTTAAAAGTGACCAAAAAGCAATTGCTTAGTAATAACTTGATCTTGAGTAGTTCTAAACTTCAATTCAACTCTAAGGTTTTTCAGTAAGAATAAGAACCGCTCATAATCACTCCCGCTCAATCCCCTAGCGGTAATGAGACTATGCGAACTATTAGGACTTATTCCTAACGGCCCTCCAAGCTCTAACTTAATGCCCTTAAAGCTAGCTTTTATTTTGTCCTCAATTCCAATTTGACTAAGCTCTTTGCCGCCCAAAAATAATTTGTATTCAAGTTTTATGGCTGCTCCGTTTCCATAGTTGTGAAGGGTGTAGCGATAAAGGCCTTCAGGTTTACTATAGTACTCAAGTTTTTCAATGACTGGTTGAATAGAGTTCAAGAATTGCTTTTCATTGTGCTTTAAGCCGTTCCAAGCAAATAGAAAGGTAATTAATGCTGCTGCAGTAGCAATCAAGTCACTAAGTTTAATTCCGATTGAAAAACCTTGGCCTACAATAACTCCTGCTGAAAATGTCAATAAAACTGCTATTACAGTCATTTTATCAAACTTCTGCATGCTTTCTCCTTTTAAGCGTTATAGGTATCAGATTAACATGCAAAGCTTTGTGGGAATATAAAAACAAAAAAATCCGCCGAGTCATAAACTAAGCGGATTTCTTCAACATAGGAAATACTATATCAGGATTGGGGGGTTTGCAAGCCTATAAACTCAATGTACTTCGGGTGAGCCTTAAGAAATAAAATCCTCTCTTTGTGAATGTCGTTTAGCTTCTCTCTTGATTTTAATTTGTTTTCCAAGCCAGGGAAGGAAAAAAGCTCAAATATAGATTCGTAAAACTCTTTAAGGTCTTTTTCAATATTTAAATCAGTAGTGTAGCCTATCCAATCAAACTCTAACCCTAGCCTTTCAAGCTTAGCTTTTAAACCTTTACTAAAATTATGCTTAGGGCCCATACTGTTCAATTTAGTGCCGCTAATTGCTAATTTGAAATCGTCACTGCCTAGATAATTAACCAAATTATCAATGTAAACACTATAGTAACTTTCGATAGAGCGAAAAAAGTTGTCACCTACAAAGAGCGATGGTGCTTTAGGTGAACTTGAATCAAACATCGCCTCATAACAAATATTTGCCTTAATACCTTTAAAACCATTATCTGTTGATGAAATTAACTTCATGCAAAACTTCTCAAATTCCTCGTGAGTCTTATAAAAGTAATTAACTGAATTATTTCTTTCTGTTATCTCATTACTCTTAGCTTTTTGCTTTGATGAGTGAAATCTGGCAACCATAACCCCAAAGACTATGCTTAATGACAGTAAAGATATTGGAAAGGTAAAATATTTTACAAATGCGGTTACACCAGGCTGAGAAAAAGAAAACCAAAACTGCCCTTTAAGCGCTAATTGAACTGTGAATATTATGATAAGGATTACGCTTATAGCTACAGGTAGAAGTATAGCAAGTCTAAATGAGTAGTTTTTATGCAGTCCTACGCTCTCATCAATTGAAAAAAACTGCTTATTCTTAGGCTTTGTCATTTTATCACTCATAATTAAAACGTGTCCTTAACACTTCCTCTATGCATTCGCACAGAACTAATGACAACCCCTTCAAAAAGATACTCATCATGCTTGGTAACTTTTACGGGTGGGTAATCATCACTTGCGGATAAAAGAAGGTTATTCTTAAGATCAGCAACCTTACAAACGAACACACCATTATAGGCAGCAACAATAACATCGCCTTGCTTAACATCAACGCTGCGGTCAATTATTAGCAGGTCACCGTCAAAAATCCCAACACCTTCCATCGAGCGGCCGCTAGCAATGCCATAAAAGGTTGCATCTTTGTTCTTTTCGATTAAGCCTGCTACTCCATTTGGTAAATCTTTAAAGTTGTTGGCTTTGTTAAAGTTACTTTCCATCATGGTTTAAATAAAATTTAAATTAATCTTGTTTTTTGTTTTTATCTATAGCTTTCGGAAAAGGACCTAAGTTCATTGGTTTGAAATTCTCTACTCCAAGCTTTTCAGCATAGGACTCAATTACTGTATCAGGATTTAAGTCTTTTGAAACATTTCCTATATCAACCATTAATGTCTTAAAATCAAGTGACAATACTGGGCCATGCTTCATCAGCTCAAGCCTTAACGTATTCATTTTTTCGAGGTGTTTAGAGTATTTACGTTGCGATTCACGATAGTTTAGCTCATAACATTTTTTGATATGCCTTACCTCTTTAATTGAAAAACTATCAACTTTGCAACTAATATCAAGATACTTCGACATAAACCGGTTTGCGTGACTGCTAAGATCAGACTTCAAATCACCAGCCTTTTGTGACACTAACTCATCATAGATATCTAAATCGTATTTACAGTCAGCATGAAACCAGCATTCATAGTAATACTCGATAAAGTTATCTAAAAAATTTAGTTCTCGCTGTTTTTTTATTTGCTCTAACCAAGATTCCTTTGTCATCCAAGCTAAAACTAACAGCAAAGTTGTTGCCAAAGAAATCAACCCTGTGAAACTAGCTATCAGAATATCACTTACTGAACCAATGTTACCGGTTATAACGTAGTGATCATAAACCCAATTACATATTACAGCCGCTATAACTAAGTGAACTACAGTTACAGAAAGTACAGCAATTACACTTTTCTTCACTAATTTATCAATGATAGCTCTCCAAACTTTTTTAACTGTTAGAATGGCTTTCTCTAATAGTTCACACATTTAAAAAACTCTATCTAAAAGCTCTATGTTCGGCTTAACATTTATTTCTGACCTACTATTCAATGCGCTTCTCCAATTTTTCTGCCAATGAACGAAGCTTATAAGCGACAGTAGCTTTCGTATCATTCTTATTGAAATAAGCCTCTAAATGTTCATTGTCGATATCTAGAGCTAATGTGAAATTGCAGTAATCGCCAAATCCAACTGGCTGTACTTTTATGTTGGTGAGCTTTTGTTGCATCTGTATCTCCTTATTCCATGCATTCTCCAAACCCTTTGCATATTAGGTTGACTTTAAGCGCATTTAATCACGCATTTGTTCAAAAATTACAGATAGACTTTGCGCTTATAATTATTAATCAACAAGTTGTAGCTGCGCACATTGCGCACTAAATTTAATCCGTCGGGATATATTTAAACTAATTTGTTATACCTGAATTTACAGGTCAGAACTTAAAGTGGTTGGAGTGATGTTTTGTGTAGATAGGTGCGTTTAATGACTTCAATGCATCACTTTTGATAATCGTTGGGTGGAGTAAGCGTTCTATGCAACCTTGCCAGCTTCGATTTCATCACACAATGCAAAGAGTCTTTTTGACATTGCCAACTGTAAAGTTGCATCACCTTCAGATACGGTATCATCTAAAATGTAATCAGCTTGAGCTCTTGAGTTCCTCATTTGTTTTAGCATTACAGCGAGCCTCCTGAGTTTATTCTTTTCGATGTTCGGCTCATGCCTAAAAGCCTCATTGGTTAAATACTCAATAAAACTTTGATGGACGCCCGTGCCACAGTATTTAGCTGGCTCACAAGTTAGTGTTTCATTGACTTTATGGAAAGCTGCATAATAAGAGTTTTTAACGCTACACCTTGATGAAATCTCACCTATAGAATTCGCTAAAGTGCTTTCCGCTTGTGAATAAAAATCCGAGGAACAGACTGCCATATTACCTCCAATGTAATTAGTTAAAAGGCCTAAATCGAGTTGTCACACAAGAATGCATTATATCTTCTTGTATGGCAACATCCATTAGATCTTCATTAAGTGCAAGTAGCTCTGAAGTGGTAGCTTCTACTTGAAAATATATATCTAAACCTTCTGAATCATAAAGGTTCATTCCGCATGATTTAAACTTTGTATTCTTTGCTTCAAGAACTTGTAGAGCCGCATCCACATGCTCGTCTACAACCGACTGTTCTAAATCATAACTAGCATAGATGTTAGATAACAACTCTTTCTTAGACTTTGCAGCTTCTATCTGAACTCTAAATTCTTCCAAGCCAACCTCCATAGGTTCCAAGGTATCAAGAATAGAAATAATTACATCCAACTGACTGTATTTGCATGCCTCTTCCAGAGCCTCAACTAAAACTGTTGCCGATGTTGACTGACGATACTCAGCAAAATGAGCTTTAATTAATCTATAACGGCCCAGTGAAGTTAAAACACCGATGTGATTGATTACTACAAACGGAGTTGGGCCAAACATGTTTAAGGCCCTGCTAAAATAACTTTCACCTTCATCAAAATCGCCTAACGCATGAAATAACATGCCTTTTATTACTAATTTAGGCTCAAAATCATTAATATCATCAACCTCTTTCAGAAAACGAAGTTTAGAGAATGTGTCAATTTCGTTATTAAACTTCAAATGATGAAATATCTGCTCTAACAAGGTGTTAGCTTTAGATTCTGGTAAAGATTGTTGAGTCATTGAATTCCTTAGTGCGTTGAAGAGTAACCTTCTATACCAAAGGCGGTCGAAGATTATACGCTTAATACTTTCCTTAGTCTAATTTTTAAGGATGCTTACAATATAATAAACATCCCACAAATTTCTCTACTTGTAAACTATATGAGTTAATACTAGGCAACTTCACACATTTTTCCACGAATATTTTTAAATATATCCCGCTCCCACTCGCTTATTAGTCTTAAAAGCTCTTTGGTTACTTCGTCATGTGCACAGCTGTAGCTTTTGTGATTGATACCGATGATTTGGCAACGACTTCTCTTTGATATTGGCTTGCGCCCTCTACCATGGCAATGAATGCAAATTTCAGGGTTTGGGTTTGTCGCTTTCTCCCCTGATGCTAAACCGCTGCCATCGCATTCATGACATACCGGCTGTACGTGCTCATATATTGCCGACATTACTAGGCCGTCTAATGTTTCTGGCTTTATCTTGTACTTTCGTATTTTGATAAAAAGCGTTGCATGCATTGTTAAAGAGCGTACTACGCGTTTAAGTCTTTGCTCTTCGCCTACATATCGAAAGTAAGCCCAGCTTGTTTGGCAAGGCGGTAAGCCTGCAAGTGCATGCGCTGCCGTTCTCCAATCTATGACGTCTTGACCGCTGCCGCCAAACGTACCAGTTAGATTAAGTGTTTTAGTTGTTAGTTTTGCTAGTAGTTTAATCGGCTGCATTCTATTTACCCCCAAAGCGCAATCATTGCTGCGTCACGTTTGTCTTCGTTTGTTCGGCCTTGCCACCCTGTGATTTTATTGAAGTAATTGCCGTCTTTTTTCGCTTGTCGCTTATATGGCCCTTTAAGAGGTCTTACTTTAGTGACTTTGTAACCTTGGCTTTCAAGAACTTCACAAATTAGCCGACCTGTCGCTTTGCATGCACCTACGTCTTGGCAAATTTTTTCGCGCACTGAGCGCTTGTTCTTAACTTTCTCACCAAATAACGGCTTTATTGCTTCAGGGTTTTCTACTTTGATTGTGATTGAATCTTTTGGTCCTGCTGCAGCGATGTATTCAAACAGGTCAACAAAGCTAAGTGACTCAAGGTGTAAAATAGTTTTCCCTTGAATTACAGCAATACCACTTTTAACAAAGTCGGGATCTATTCCAATTGTTAGCATGCGCTTGGTACCTCGATTAAACCTTGCTCTAATAGAATTGATTGCGTTCTGATCATCCCTTCATATGCATACAAACGATTGATACGCGGATCACCTACTCGAGTTCTGTTATCAATAACATCGTGGCATGCCGAACACGCATACGTTGCATGTATGTCATCGCACTTCTGGCCCATACCTGAGCCTTTCCCTACATGCGCAAGTACCACTGTTTCACTATTGCCATTGCACACACCCGGTATGCGCACTTGGCATTGTTGACCTCTGGCGCTATTTCGAATTTTCTTACTAATGAGCGACATTTGTTTCCCCATATAGAGCAAGCATGTATAAATCGTCAGGCCTAGTTAGCATTAACTCTAAGTACTCTGCGCAGTATTGCTCTAGCCAATTAAGGTATTCAGTAAACTCTTTGGTATTCAGCTTTCGAGTGCGCTTTCTGACAATAATTGGCTCTTCATTGCCTGCTTGGATAACGCGCACACCAAACTTTTTGCGCACAAATACTTCGTGAACATCTTCTGAGCTGTTTTCTTGCCCAAAATGCTCTCGCAAGTGTTCTGCTATTTCCTGATTCCACACCCACATAAGTCGGTTTTGAGCTAAAGAACGCTTTGCCTTGAATTCTTTGAATTCAATCACAACGTCTTTACCAAAGCGCAGCATATCTCTTACTGCTTGCCCTATTTGAGGCAAGTAATACTGGGCATTAGTAGCCGTTAAAACTTTCTTTGCCATTTACGCTGCCTTCTCTGGTTCTTTTGCAGTTTCTTGTTTGGCTACTTCCTCTTTGTGTGCCAGTTTCAATACTTCTGCCGTTGCCGCTAGCATTGAGTCACGTAAATCACGGGGCAAGTTATATCGCTCAGTGATCACTGTTGTTGACTTAACCAGTAGCTCAATTGCTTTGTTCATATTTGCCTGGCTTCCCTCTTGGATAGCTTTTGCTGCATGTCCTTTGGCAGCTGATAGAAACCCATCACTAATAAGTTCCCCAGTGGGTGATAGTTGCTGTAATGTGCTTTTCTTTACTTGTGCCATGATTAACCTCTATGCAGTTCTTGCTTGTTTAAATGTTTTTTCCATTTCAGCGTTGAGCGAGTAGCCCTGATTTAATGGAACCTTATTTGATGTAAAGTTACCCGGATGAGCTTTTACATTACTCATCTGGTTTGCTGCCTTACGATGCTGACGGCGAGACTCTTCACGTTTAATCTTTTCCTGCTTAAATGCTTCTTTCTGGTCCTTGATGTACTGAGGGACACTTTGAACACCAGCAAGTTTTGCTGCTCTGGCCATTACCCTATTACCTGCTGCAGTAGCTGCATTTAACTCTCTTGCGCTTGGTTCATTTATTCCTTCAAGCACCTCTTCCTTGGTCTTACGCGCTTCAACGACTGCAAACCAATACCCATCACCTAAAATCTCTTTTAGTGCACGGATGAATTGCTTTTGGTCTTGTTCGTAAGACTTCATGGCTCACCCCACGTACTTCAAGTAAGCCGGTGGTGCTGAGTACTCAAGCTTTAGCGGTATAGGGCTCAGTTCTCCTTTGCCATATAGCTCTGCAAGGTTTGTGTATTTCTCTTTAGCCATTTTCTGCCAAGCGCTATCAGTAAGATTTGCTCTTGCTGCAGCAATACTTTGGTTAAGCCAGTAAACTAAAGGCTCAGACCATTCTTTGTCTTTGCCGTAGTTTTTAACTCGTTGGTCGTTTATCTCAGCCATACATTGCGCAAGTGTTGGCATACCGCGGGCATGCAAACATAAAATTTTAAATTCAATGGGGTTTGGCGCGTGACGTTCTGAAACAGATCGAGTTCTAGCCAAATTGAGCGCAGCTCTAATTTCCTTCACTAAGAACTTCATCCCAAAGAGTTGATTCGCATATTCAACTGCTGTCTGCTCTAAGTTTCCACGCCAATTAAAATCACTTGCTGGGTAGTAAGCTCTTAGCGCTGGCAATATCTCACCACCGATCAGGCTTGCAAGCGCTTGATCAGGACAACGTTGCGATTGATTGAGTGTCGATACTTGATTGTTCATCCGATCACCTCGTCATCATGAAGTGCTGGCATGTGTGCCACCGCTGCTTGCATTGCAGCTAGTTGGTCACCAACGTTGTTAGATTTGCGTTGGCTAAAATGACTTGGTGCTGATGGCCGGTCCTGCTCTCTCGATAACCAACTAACAATAAATCGCGGCATACCTCGCTGTGTTTTACGACGAGTGGGGTTTGCGTTACTCCACGAATACATTTCTCGTAGCTGTTGTAAAACATCAACTGCCGGATAGGTTTCAGACCATTCATCAATTTGAGTTTGAGTTATTTCGTAGCGTTCATCTTTTTTGTTGGTCGGTATCCATGCAACGGCTGGTTCAGAGCCTTGCTCTGAGCAAGAATTAACTTTAGTTAATTCTTTATCTTTAGAGTTGTCTTTAAGACTTTCTTTTGTGTGTACTGTTTCAGTACTAGCATGTGTTACCGTTTCAGTACTAGTAAGTGTTACTGTTTCAGTACTGTACTGTTTTGGTTTTTTGCTAGTACTGTTTTGGTAACACTTCTTAGGTTTATGCTCTGTCCATTCACTCGTTTTTTTATTGATTTCTAGCTCGCCTTGAGTTCCGCCTGTACGGATAATCAGCTTCATTTCAATCAATTCATTCAATACTTCACTACAGCGTGCTCTTGGCATATTGGTTATCTCAGATAACTGAGAGCCACTAATACGGTCACACTTCTTCTGAAAGCCATACGTCTTACGTATGACTGCTAGAAACACCTTGTATTGACGCTTCGTCATATCATGACTAATCGCAGCATCCAGCAATGCATTTGCTAGGCGCGTAAAGCCTTTTTCTAAACTTGCCACAGTAACGACCTCGGCCTGTTTTGTTTGCTCCTGGCTACATGGGAACTTGTAAATCTCTGCTAAATTAGCCATACTTACTCCTGTTATTACTGAACCCGCTATCCTGCCGACCAAAGCTGATGCGGGTTTTGTTTTATCTGCGAGTTACATCAGCCTTTGCTGTAGCTCGCGCCTTAAATTCTTTTGCTTTATTCAGTTTTCTTCTTCCAATAACCACGCAACCAATTAAGTTAATTACAAAAGCCATCACAGCTAACATGGCTAATAAATCAGAAATTGTTTCATGTTTACTGGCGAGAGTACTTATCACCATCAGCAGCACCCCAATGCTTATAGAGTGACGAACTATAAAGCTCATACTCAACGCCTAAACTGGCGTCTTTGTATTTCTTGAAGTTCAGCGCATCCAATACACAAATTCGTTTTAACTGCCTTTCTACGCTCTTCAGGAATATCAGTACCGCACTCAATACAATCTAATGACTCTTGAATATCTTCTTGTTTTAAGTTCGCTAACTGTCTTTCTTGTTCTCGCTCTATTTCAATTTGAGCAATATCAGCTGCATCCATTACGACTCCATTAACTACTTGAATAAGTTTTAAAAAACACACATTCTGTATGTTCGCTATAGGCGGTAGCGACAGGGAGAGTTAGTCTATTGGCTTGCACAGACCGTTGCCCTAGACGTGATTAGGGACTAATAGACTCCCCTCCCTTGCCTCCGAGTTTGCAAGGCTCGGAACTCGTCGGCCAAATTTTCATTGGTCGCTGAGCGCTCGGCGACTTGTGATGGAGTGAGATTTCTCATGAAGTTTCAAGTCTCTGTTAAGATCACTGTAGATATCTCTAAAATTATCTATGCATTAGCATCGATGGTTTTAGCGCTATACACTGCAGGGCTCTTATAAGAAAGTCCTAGCCACCCACTAACGGTGGCTAGGCACCCTCACCATTGCCAACCTTTCACAGTTAACACATCACAAACTGCCAATTTTAAAGCGCCCTTTTGTCTGCTAGCATGCAAGTGCGAATTACAAAAACCAGCCACACAAAAGGACTAAAAATGAACTTCGATATTTCTTCTTTTAATAGAATTGCTAAACCACTTTTAAATGACCTCGCAGAGCAATTCCCATTACCACAAAAGATCCACCTTCAACGTTATGAGGCAACAGACTTCGACGTAAAGACGGATATACCTTTGTTAAGGGCAACCCTTTATTACTTAGTAGCAAATAACTACTTGATGTTTGATGGCGATCACGCAGATAACGCGAATTACTACTTAACATCAAAAGGCCTAGAACTTCTTAAAGTCGATTTTGAAAAAGAGTTTAAAAAATCTTCTTCTGTTTATGACCAAGGCAAAGTTGGCTGTTAAGCCTTACTTATTAGCCGGCCTACCTGGCTTTCAGGTAGGCCATCGATACCCCTAACAACATCAGCAACAAACCCCACCATTGCTGAATCATGAAGGCCTAGCTCAATCGCTTCTTCACTGATTTGTTTGCCTAAACGTTCAACGCTTTTTGAGTATGCTTCGTAGCCTTCAGCCACTTTCTGTCTTTGTGTTTTATTACTACCCACAACTAAGCCACCTTCAATGATGCAGCTTTCACTGAAGCCGGTTCATTTGGATCAGGACGAACCATTTGCTCGAGCTCAGCTGTCACATGCAAAATAGCTGTAATAGCTTCTTGTGCTCGCTTTTGAATAACATCGAAATTTGATTCGGTAATAACGCCATCAGAACGTGAAGTGTGAACAGCTTTAGCAAAGTCACCGCATGCGGCTTGTAACTGAAGTATTTGGTCTGCTAGTTCTTCATCTGATAAACCAACATCAGGCAAATCAACAACAGTTTTGCCTACGCTAAATGCCCAGGCTTCTAGTGAACGGTAGTCTTGTGTTAGGTCTGACATTGCAATAATTTGTCGATACCCAAGAATGTGAGTATCACAACCATCATCCAACTTGCTTCTAAGAACTGTTGGATTCATACCCATCTGCCTAGCTAGTTCAGCAATGTTGTAGTCATTCTTATAACTTTCAGCTGCTGCCATTGGGCATCGTGCGGCTGGTGCATGAGCACACGTACTTTTTTTAGATAAAAGCATTTATATTATTCCTTATGCTGCGGTATCAGGTTGCTTTCGGTTATACAAACTTAAATCAACCTTTAACTTTCCATTTGTTATGGATTGAATTTCATAGGCACGGCCCATTGGGATAACTTCTTCCCACTGACTTACCGCGCCATGAGATAAATTAGTTAACCTTTTAACCACCTCAGTTGCAGAACCGAAGTGCTCTATCACATCTTTTCGGAGCATTGTTCAACCTCAATAATTATAGCTTTCTAAAATTGTTGATCTAAAGGAAACTAAAGTCAAGTGAGCTTATGATTTAGTTATGAATAAAGAAAACTTAAATCAGCGCATTAAGCGCCTAAGAAAACTAAATGGCTATACTCAAAAAGAGCTAGCTAAATACGTGGGCGTTTCTCATGGCTCTATATCGCAATGGGAATCTGAGATAACTTCACCGAAAGGTGCACAAATACAACCTTTAGCGAAAGCATTAAAAGTTGATATAACTGAGTTATTACAAGGCACTGGCTTCGCTTCAAATGTTGAACCAGGTCCAGACATTACTGGCTCTGTCCCTTTGATTTCTTGGGTACAAGCAGGTGCATGGAAGGAAATGGAAGATATTAACTTTGTATCAGAATCAGTTCCGAGATACAGAACGACTGCTAAAGTAGGCCCCAACGCATTTGCGGTTCGTGTAGTTGGGGACAGTATGACATCTAGCACGGGTAGATCTATACCAGCAGGCTCCATTGTGGTTGCAGATCCTGATATTGAAGCTATTAGTGGAAAAGTTGTAATAGCAAGACTAGATGACTCTTCCGAGGCAACTGTAAAAGAGTTGGTTATTGATGCAGGAAGGAAATATTTAAGGCCTTTTAACAACTCTTTCCCTACAATTCCCATAAATGGCAATTGCACGATCATTGCAGTTGCAAAACAAGTAATCCAAGAATTGTAAAATGGCTGGCTGGGTTTATGTCTTGGAAAATAAATCCATGCCGGGCCTTGTTAAGGTTGGCTATACAAAACACTCACCTAAAAGCAGAGCTGGACAACTCTATCAAACAGGCATCCCCACTCCCTTCACTATTTATTATGCTGGTTTATTTGAAAACCCAAGATTAATTGAAGGAAAAGCCCACAAAACTCTAAAGCATTGTAGAGTTAGTCGAGGACGCGAATTTTTTAAATGCCGACCATCTGAGGCTGTTTCTGCTATAGAAGCACACGCAAAACCAGCATCGACAAAGAGTGAAATATCCAAATCAGAATGGGCCAATTTTTACAAAGCTAAAAGGGCTGTTGAAAAAAATTGTCGGGCTGAAATTTCAGTTATAGAAGTTGAGAGAAAATACTTAATTGAGAAACTGAAAGATAAGAAGGAAAATATTTACTTAAATGCAAAAAAACTTACTGGAGGCGTTACTTATGGCCATTTCGCAGGTTGGTTCTTACCATCAATTCTAATATGTGACGCGTTTGAAAATGAAGGTTTTGCATTTTTTATTATTTGGCTTCTAGGTTCACTAACCACATCTAACCACCAAATAAATAAAATCAAAAAAAGCAATGATTATAATAGCTTAGTAACTAATCGCTTGACATCAATCAAACTTGAGGAAGTTGAATTAAATAGCACCATTGATGCCCAAATAGCACTTACAAAAGATAAAGCAAACCAGAAAATTCAAACCCTTAAGAACAATTTAAACCAACCTTAATACCCAACTAAAACATCACAAAATATCAAACGACAAACCCTAATTTTAGAAAGTTTAAATTTTAATTTGACAAACAATTTTAGATACCTTAACTTTTAAATGTAAATTTTAGAAAGTTTAAATTTAAGGTATCAACATGGATAGCAACACTAAACAACATAAAGAGTCAGTTGAACTAGCACTACATCGTCTAATTTCAGCATCGCTTACTTTCGCACTAGCTAAGCACACGGCTTGCGTGAATATTTCACCTGCTAATGATGTGGTTTCAATCTTCATAAAAGACGAGTCAAACGAGACTGTTGACTTAGAGACCATCTTGCTAAATGCGAAAGATTCAGCACAAAAAATCAATGCGGTAATCGACGAGCTTAATCAACTTAACTGCCCTCTTGATTTAGTGAGCTAAGACCATGGACGTTACAAAAATAAAAGACCTATTGGCAGATCCTTTTGAAGAACATGACATTGAATGGCGTGTTCAACAAAGCGGTGTATCTAACAAGCAAAAGCCTTGGGTAATGGTTATTCCATACATCACTAACCGCGCAATCCAACAACGATTAGATGACGTTCTAGGTCTGGATGGCTGGGAAAATGTCTATCAAGAAGCATCTAACGGTAAAGGCTACCTTTGCGGGTTAAAAGTTCGCATTGGTGATAAATGGGTAACTAAGTGGGATGGCGCAGAGTACACGAATATAGAGCCCCTTAAAGGTGCTTTATCGGGTGCTATGAAGCGAACAGCCGTTCAATTTGGTATTGGCCGTTACCTCTACTCTCTTGAATCAGAGTTTGCAACTTGCTTACCAGTTAATAACCGTTTCGAGTGTGATGGTGAATACATACGCATTCCACTTAATAAGCAACAGAAAAACGGCCCAAAAATGGAAGCGCAATGGTTTCCTCCTCAACTACCTGATTGGGCCTTACCAAAAGCTAAATTCGATAAGTACTTAGAGGCGATTGAGTCTGCAGAGTTAATGGAATCAATGCGCGAAGCTTACAACAAAGCATACAAGTACGCTGAAGCTGTAAACAGAATCGATATTCGTGACAAAGCGATAGCAATCAAAGACCGCAAAAAAGCTGAGCTTGAAAAGCAAAACCAAGACGAAGCAATAAATAAAAACAAAAAGTTTTTGAATTGGATTAACACGAAAATCAGCGACCTGATCACAAGCGCTGAGAACGAATCAATTTTAAACCTTAACCATAAGAAACTGCTTCAAGAGGTTAAGGGCCATTGTAGAGCTAACAAAATTGACGCAACCAATTTTGTTAGCCAGGTAAACGAAGCGCATCAACAAGCACTAATCAACCTAAGAAACTAAATGGAGCATAGCACCATGACTACAGCAAAGCAAAGCACTGCAACAAGCCTAGTAGAAGTCGTATTTCAAGAAGACCTTACAAAGCAAGGTCTGGCAGAACTTCGTAAGAAATACCCGAAGACTTTCAAACTTGATATGCAAGATGACGATGATTTCAAAGAAGCTCGTAAAATTCGCACTGAGCGTAACAAACTTGCTAAAGCAATCAATGATCGTCGAATCAGCTTCACTAGTGACCTTAAAGATCACGGTGATGACTTAATCAATAAAATTGATGTGATTTACAACCCAATCATTACAGCGTTTGAAGCAGAAGATAAACGCCGTAAAGAAGAAGCTGCACGTATTAAAGCAGAACACGAAGCGATGCTAGATAAACAACGCTTAGAGATTGCTGAGTTCAAAGGCTTTATTCAGCAATGCAAAGGCAAAGACTCTCAGTATATTGCTGATGCACTGGAGTCTGTGGATCTCATCGAAACTGATTCATTCCACAAAGACATTATTCATGAAGCTATCGACGCTAAAAAAGAAGTGATCGAAGCTCTTAATGAAATGTATCAAACAGCGAAAGCTAACGAAAAAGTTGAAGCTGAACGTGCTGAGTTACGCGCCAAAGAAGAGCAAATAGAAAAAGAGCGCACAGTTGAAAACCGCATTAATAAATTGCGTAACAGCCCTATGGATTTCTTTGGCAAGTCTAGCCAAGTGATCCAAGACCGTATTACTCAGTTAGAAAACTACACACCTACTGAAAGTGACTTTGGTCCACGCCTAGATGAAGTTATCCAGCTTCAAGCACAAGTAATTCAGCAATTGCGAATGATGCTTACACAGGCCAAACAACTTGAATCTGTTAACTCAGTTGCTCAGCCAGTTGAAGATCAAGTTACCAGCCAAGATGTGCATAGCGTTCAGCAGGCTCAATTTGAACAGCAAGAAGATAATCAACTTCAATCTCAAGATGCACCGCTTCTAGGCGGGACAATCAAGTCAGACGTTTTTGAAGCTGCATCTACTACTGATGGCTATATCCCTCTGGAATTATGGCCGAGTGCAATGGACCGAGCAGAGAACGAAGAGTTAGACCGCGTTTGTGATCAGCTAGAAGTAGCCGAAAGTCACATCGCATTCTTAGAAGCTGAATTAAACAAAGCACTTGCGGCTTAATTCCTAACTTTAAACAAATGTAGCGCCTTCGGGCGCGCCATTTAAGGGGAGAAACTATGTCATCAGTAACAAGAATAGCTCAACACCGTATGACTCAGCACTTGCGCTGTAACAACATCATTTTTGGGTCAGCCATAGTAGTAAGCGCAAAAAAAGAAAACGTGGAAGGTTGGGTTTTACCTGGTGGGAAATTTACTCGAAATAGAACTGAAGCGTTTAAAACGTGCAGAAAGATGCACAGCCTAATTGAGGCTCTAGGTGGCATTAAATCAGTAACTCACTCAGATAGAGCGGCATAGTTATGATGGACGATTACATGGCAATCCGTGGCAACTCAACACGCGCTTGTAAGGCTCGAAAACGCAAAGAATTTATTAAATTAACTGCTGTCATTGGGGCAATTGTGATTTTAGTTGCCACCGTTGTCTGGCTCACAACCAAGTAGGTCCAGAATGTTTTGTGTCTTTGGTGTAAGTAAAAAGAAATGTAAAGCCGCTGCTGAAAAGAAGGTAAATGCTATGCGTGGTGAACTTGCGCCAAAAAATTCAGCACAGCACAAACAAATGGTTGAGGTGGTGACAGAAGAATTGTTCTTAAAGTCAAAACCTACTGCTGTCAGTGGCGAATTATCAAGTCCAAGCCTAGTTGATGACTTTATAGAGCTAGCAAATAAAACGGGCGATATACGAGCTTTAAAAGGTATGAGACGAGTACATAAAGCAGATAAAAAAGGTGCTTTTCAATACTCCAAGCGTACTAAAAAACCAATTTTTGAGTGGGTGCCTCTTGAACAAAATTTCACTCAAGAGCTCATCAATGAAGAATTTTTTTAAAGGTAATTTTATGCTTTTTTCAAATTTAATAATTTATAAATTCAAGCAAGAAATTGAGTTCAATAATGAACAATTCAACGAAGCACTTGAGCAAGATATGTTTCGTCATTGTGGTGAACAAGAGTTGTCAACTTTAGGTTGGACTAAAGCTTTTGGGAAGCATGGTGAAGCACTATGCCACTTTTCAAATCGCAAAATCCTAGTGTGCGCTAAACGTGAAGAAAAAGTCCTTCCAGCGGCTGTGATTAATGAAATAGTTGCCGAAAAAATTGAGCAAATTGAACTTGAGGAAAATCGCACAGTTAAGAAGAAAGAACGTGACGAACTAAAAGAAAACACTTTGCACACGCTGCTACCTCAAGCGTTTACTAAATCAAGCCTACAATACGCATTCATTGATATGGACAGCGGTTTATTAGTGGTTAACAGCGCAAGCTTTGGAAAGGCTGAAGAGCTCACCGCCCTATTGCGTAAGTCACTTGGCACCCTGCCAATCGTTCCAGCATTTGGCGAATTTGATTTGGATGTCTTTCTTACTGATTGGTTAACTAACTTTTCTACCCCTGCCAACTTCTCAATTGGCGCAGATGCCGAAATGCAAGAGGCAGACGATAGTGGTGCAATTGTCAAACTGAAAGGTCATGACTTACAAGGTGACGAAATTAAAGCTCATTTAGATTTGGGTAAACGAGTCACAAAACTAGCACTTAACTGGAAAGACCGTATCAAGTTTAACTTCCAAAATGATGGTGCCATCAAACAAGTTGGCTATTCAGACACACTGAAAGAAGAAAACGCTGATATTCCTGCTGAAGATATGCCACTTAAGTTAGATGCAGACTTCATTTTAATTGCAAGTGAATTGGTCGAAATGGTGACCGAGCTTACACATGGTGGTCTTGTCAATGGGTTCCCTGAAGATCAAGACGATACTAACGAATCATTGCTCTCAAAATTTCAAGACAACAATGGCAATGATGAATTCTATGCCGAAGCAGTAGAGTTTGTTCAAAAATCAAAACACGCATCCGTCTCACGCATTCAGCGTAAATTTCGAATTGGCTATAACCGAGCTGCTCGATTAGTTGAACAGCTTGAAGCAAACGGCATCATCACCGCGCCTGGTCATAACGGCGCTCGAGAAGTAATAATTAAGTAAGGAGTAAACCATGGCTCGCGGAGTTAATAAAGTAATCTTAGTTGGCAACTTAGGCCAAGATCCTGAAGTACGTTACATGCCTAATGGCAATGGTGTGGCAAATATCAGTGTGGCTACAACTGATAGCTGGAAGGATAAAAATACAGGTCAATTGCAAGAGCGCACAGAATGGCATCGCGTTATATTGTTCGGGAAACTTGCTGAAGTGGCCGGTGAATACTTACGTAAAGGTTCACAGGTTTACATTGAAGGACGTTTACAAACTCGCAAATGGACCGACCAATCAGGCCAAGAAAAATACACAACAGAAATCGTTGTCGATATGGGCGGACAGATGCAGATGCTTGGTGGCCGTAGTAACGATCAACATCAAGGAACTGGCTATCAAGGTGGTGGTTATCAGGGCGGTCATCAACAAGGCGGATATCAAGGTGGACAGCAACAAAGAAGTCACCATCAAGGCGGACAACAGAACAATCAACGTCAAAGCAATACTCGTAATAACAATTCGCAAGGTGGGTATGCCCCTAAACCGCAACAATCACAGCAGTACGGCGGACCTCAAAACCCTATGGAGCCACCTATAGATTTTGATGATGATATCCCATTCGCGCCCATCGGCTTGCAGTACCCTGCTCTATTGATGTGTATGTAAGGAAGGCCCCATGTTTGAACAATTTAAAGGCAATAAATTCAACCTTATATACGCTGATCCCGCTTGGTCATTCAGCAATAAAAAGACAGGTGGAAGCATGACAAGCGGTGCTAAGCATCAATACAAGTCGACTATGACTGTAGATGAAATAAAAGCAATGCCTATAGATGACATTGCAGCCGACGATTGCATATTGGTTCTGTGGTATGTCGGCGCAATGCCACAAGAAGCCCTAGACGTTGTGAAAGCATGGGGTTTCACACTTAAAAATATGAATGGCTTCGTATGGAACAAGCTCACTGTAAATAACATACCATTTTTTGGTATGGGCTTTTGGACTCGCGGTGGAAGCGAGTCAGCCATTATCGCAATTAAAGGTAAGCCAAAAGTTGCAAGCCATTCAGTTAGAGCCGTGGGTCACTACGATCCTGAAAGCTTAGATGAAGTTTTGAAGCACACAATATTTAGCGGTGCTTTTAAGGTTGGGCAGCATAGCGAAAAGCCAAATGAGTTTAGAGAGGCATGCGTAGAGCTTGCAGGAGACGTGCCTCGTATCGAGTTGTTTTCTCGTAAGCGTGTTAAAGGCTGGTCTGTTTGGGGCAATGAAGTGGGCAAATTAAATATGAAGGCGAAAGCGGCATGAACGGATTAACACCTATTTGTGATTACTGCGGTGACTTTTCAAAAAAAGTGACAGGTAAAGAAATTTACCCTCATCGTAAAGATCTTTATCAAATGACTTTTTATAGCTGCAACTGTCAGCCTGGCGGCGCTTATGTTGGCTGCCACGGCACATCAGAAAAACCTCTAGGCAGGCTTGCAAATAAAGAACTGCGCCAAGCGAAAAGCGCAGCTCATAGAGCCTTTGATCAACTATGGCGCCATAAACTAATGAAACGCCAAGAGGCTTACAAATGGCTGGGTACTCAAATGAATAAGGCAGGACCGGACTGCCACATTGGTATGTTTGATGTTTCGGAATGCCGGAAAGTTGTTGAGCTAAGTAAAGCAAAACTTATAGAGCTAACAAATGAAACCACAAGTTAAACGTAGAGCGCATAACTGGTTTGCGGTCACTAAGCTAGAAGGTAAACACAATGAAAAAACGACCAAGTTGCAAACAGTATCTGACTCATTTATTTCAACAAATGATGATGGTACTACCAACAGAACCACAGCAACCGGCCCTATATTTATCGATATACCAAAACGATGTAATGGACACACCTAAAATGCGGTTCTATTACAACACAGTAAATGGACGGACTTTTTACGACTTAGAGTTCCCTGATAACGATGAAGATTTTGCAGAGCGTTTAAAAATGGCTGCAGGCCACATGAAAAGTGACTGTTATTTAGCTGCCAATCCAATTGAAGAAAAGAAAACAGCATAGGTGATTTGTGAGTAATTACACATGCCAAAAATGCAAGGCTAAGCTAAAGGCAAATGAAGCATACGAATATCGCGGTGCCTTTGCTTGCGCAGAGCACTTTGATGAAGTGATTGAAATGCGCGATTTTGAGCGAAACCAAATAGCCGAAGAAGAACACAACAAGACTAAGGTTTTTGAGGGTCTTGATTTAACAGATAGCAGTATTGGAAAGGCCAACCGAAAGCTATTAAAACGGCACATTGAAATAGCCGGCAAAGAAAGTCAGCGCCTAAAAACTTATGAGAGAGGTGATTTATGAGCTTACCATCAAGCAAATTTTACACAACAAAAGAAGTTGCCGCTATGGAAGGTGTAACAGAAGACTACTTAAGAAAGCAGGTTGCTAAAGGTGACTTTATGAAGCCTACCATTGAAGGTAGGCCACATCGCTGGTTAAAAACCGTGATAGATCAGCATTACGCTGATTTAGACGACTCATTAAAACAAAGCGCATAGGTGAGAAGATGAAATACAGTAAAAAAAACCTAGCGTGGTTTCTTTCCGAGTTAGCTCTTGCTGAACCAGAGCAGTATGAAAGTGGCTCCATGGAAATCATTGGTGAAGATGAACAAGGACGTGAGGGTTCTTGCGAGATTGAAATATGTGATCTCGCATTTGCAGCATCAAAGAGAATTGAAGAGCTCGAAAGTACTATAAAACAAACCATTGGCTTTATTGATTCAACTAGATCATTAAACCCCGAGGATGGCGACGAGTCGCTTCGCTTATTACGTGAAGCCATAGAGGGAATGGAAATATAATGCACACCCCACTGTTACGCTATCATGGTGGCAAATACCGACTGTCAAAATGGCTTTATGGCTTTTTCCCAGAACATACTACTTACGTGGAGCCGTTTGGTGGTGCTGCTTCTGTTCTTCTAAGAAAGAAGCGCTGTCATGGCGAGGTATACAACGACCTTGACCAAGATATTTTTAACTTATTTCAAGTGCTAAGAAATAAATCGGATGCAGAAGAGTTAATACAGCTTTGCCATTTGACACCTTATAGCCGCGATGAATTCAAATTAGCTTACGAGTTCACATCCGAACCCATCGAAAGAGCAAGACGAACAATCGTAAGATCTGCTATGGGATTTGGTAGCGGTGCCGCTTCTGGCCATCCGACAGGATTTAGATGTGAGGCATCAAGAAAATACGCGACTTCATCACACTGTTGGCAAAAATACCCACCAGTCCTGCGTTTTGTTCATGAACGATTGCAGGGAGTGAATATTGAAAACCGACCAGCTGTAGATTGTATGGTTAAACATGACGCACCAGGCACTTTGCATTATGTAGATCCGCCTTACCTCTTTGACACACGTAAGATAAATAGTAGTGGCGGTGTATACCGTCACGAAATGACAACCAGTGATCATGAAGCTCTATTGAACGAACTTAAAAAGCTTGATGGATCAGTTATTTTGAGCGGCTATCCTAGTGATCTTTATAACGACCTACTTAGTGGATGGAGATTGGAAAATAAACAGGCTCGTATTAGTGCTGGTAGCGGAACTGGATTGCGGACGGAATGTATTTGGCTAAACCCCGCATGTGTTGAAAACCTTAAAAAAGGCTATGTCGGCATGCATCACACGTCACGCGCTGCATATATCACGCATCACGTTAGAGCTGAAAAAACGGAGAACGCAATTAGAGCCGCTATCGAAAAATTAATGGATTCTGGTGAAACGGTAACGAAAAAAGCTGTAGCTGATATAACAGGCGTATCACGAGAACAAATATCAAGAAGATATTCACACTGTTTTAAATAGCCAACAACTGCGCTAAAAATGACAAAGATTTTATAAGGAATATTTATCAATTAACTAAACAACCCACAACATGAAAAAAATATTTACAAATAGATTTACTTCATATAGATTTACTCTCCGTTTTGCTCTCATGGAGAGCAAGGCTTATA
>NZ_JAKEVN010000150.1:0-7619 GCF_022398505.1 Pseudoalteromonas sp. Isolate3
GTTCTAAATTATCTAAATAAATTTTAATCCCATAATAAAACGCGGTCCAAGTTGAAAGCACTGTTAATGACGCCGACGTCCATGTTCCAAAATCAAACCATGTCATTGGCTGCCAAAAGTTTCCATAAAACCACTGCAGTGTTATCCACTTAATTTGTGTCCAAATTAACGTTGCAGTTATGACAATGAAAATATGAAGTGCAATCTTCAACTTTAGCTCTATAAAGTTGATGCAAGTAAATACTTTTCTAAGGGAGAGGGTAATTATAAACCCACAAATTGTATCAATAATCAAATGCGGGATATGGATAGTCCAAGGCTCATCACTTGGGACTTTAATCATCAATTCGGTTAGCATTGCGTAAACAACCCAACCACAAATCTGAAACAGCCAAAATAAATGGCCGCGAGGGTTACTAGTATTCAAATTATTCAATCCATAAGGTAAAGCTGATAGGCATTACTTGCCCATCAGCTTTACTAAGATTTAGTCAGAGCATGTGAGTAAATAAGCATCTGCATTTGGTTTACTAGACAGTGCTATATCAGCAACAGCTAAGCTGGCAGCCTTTGCTGAAACATTTAACACCTCTGCCACCTTTGTCGTATTATTTAACGCAGATGTACAATTTAACGGTATGGCTAACGTATGCCATTTCTTATCATTCATCAAGGCTTCTATTGATTCAAACGTAATGTTGCGCAAGCAATTTCCTTCATTACACATTACTTGCAATTGAGCCTGATTACTTGGCGCAGTGTTAATTCTCATTTTAAGTTCAAGAAAACCAGATTTACTCGCATCACTCAGTACTTCAGGCTGCTGATAGCTTAAGCTCAAGGTTGCTTTTTTTGCCCCAGCTCGCCAAATGAACTGTCTTGCATCTTCCTGATAAGACAAATTAACAGACTGCATTAACAAGCTGGTACCATCACCACTGGTTGCCGAAGAGCCTGTTGTTTCAATGGCTGCTGTTTTTGAATCTTTCAGTTCCCACACTAAGTTCTCTGAAAGTCCTCTTACAAATAAAGGCTTAGCGTCATCATTTGCCACCTTTTTAGGTGTTGTATCTTCACTTAATAAAGGCACATTAACCGTGTCTTGATAAGTTAATCCATAATCATAAGCAAATAATGGATCATAAGTTTTGTCACCTAGGTTTAATGTATATTGCGTATCATACTTTGGCCATGAAAAGCTTAATTTACCTGAGAAATCAAACTGAGTGTTACCCTTCGCATCTGTCAATAACACATCTGCTACCCCCTCACCTTCTGAGCCCGGTAACCATGCAGCCACAAATGCATCAGATGCATTGAGCTCTTTATTTACCCAAAGCGGTCTACCGCTTAAAAATACGGTGACAACTGCAATACCATCAGCCTTTAATTTTTTCAGTAATGCAAGATCAGCTTTTGTTTTATATTGATATTCAAGAAACTCGATATCACCGAACCATTCTGCGTAAGGTTCTTCGCCTATAACAACAATCGCTACATCTGGCTTAACGGAGTAGTTTCCCGCTTCGTTTAGTTCAATTTGACCACCAGCACTTTCAACTTGCTCCTTTAAACCGGCATAAATTGACGTTGCATTTGGGAAATCGTCATTAGTATTGTCTGTGCCTTGCCATGAAACACTCCACCCACCCGCTTGCTTTGCAATACTATCGGCACCATCGCCAGCAACTAATATCTTGCTTGTTGCTTTAATAGGGAGTATTTGGTCATTATTTTTTAATAACACTAATGACTTACGAACAGCTTCTCTAGCGAGCTCACGGTGCTCAGAAGCGCCTAACCATTCAGGATGCTGTGATTCAGAACGGCTTGATGGTTTACCTCTTGAGAAAGCTCCCCATCTTATTTTCGCTCTCAAAAAGCGTCGAACAGCATCATTAATTCTTTCTTCAGAGATAGTGCCATCTTTCACTTGCGCAACCGTGTTATGATAAAAGGCCTCAAAGTGCTCAGGGACCATGATAACATCGACACCGGCATTAATAGCAGCAGCACATTGCTCTAAATCACAGCCTTCAACAAATTTATGGGCATTCCAGTCGCTAACTACAAACCCATCAAAGCCCATTTGCTTCTTAAGTACATCAGTTAGTAAATATTTATCACCATGCACACGTTGGCCATTCCAGCTGTTAAAGGACGCCATAACTGACTGAACCCCTTCATTTATCGCTGAAAAATAGCCTGGACTATGAATGTCTCTTAACCCTTTTTCATCAATAATAGTATTGCCACGGTCTATACCTCGCTCGGTTCCACCATCACCAACAAAGTGCTTTGCTGTTGCAATACGATTTGTCGCTTTTAAGAAATTATTGTTGATGCTACCTTGAATACCAACAACCATTTCACCGGCATACTCTTTAACTAAATCTGGGTTCTCAGAATAACTCTCATACGTTCTGCCCCAACGATCATCTCTGACCACTGCGACAGTGGGAGCAAAACTCCATTCTATTCCAGTTGCAGAAACTTCTTTTGCTGTAGCTTGACCGATACGTTTAATTAGATCTTTATCTCTGGTTGCACCTAAACCAATGTTATGAGGAAATAACGTAGCTCCATAAACATTACTATGTCCATGCATTGCATCTGTGCCCCAAATCGTCGGGATTGCAGCCCCATCTAATGAAGCATCTACTGATGCCTGATACATCTCATCTGCATATTGGAGCCACTGCTTCATCGAGGCACGTTTATTACCATAAGGCGCGGTGTTACCTCCATTTAAGTACGATCCAAAGCCATACTTGCGCATTTGCTCGACACTTAAATAACCGATTTCAGGTTGAACCATTTGCGCTACTTTTTGCTCAATTGTCATCGTCTGAATGAGCTCGTCAACCTGCTTCTCAACAGCAGGGTCTTGCTTAAGTTTAGTGTTTACATCAGGCCATTTTACGTGACCTACCTCGACAGCAAGCGGACACTGAGTATAAACAAGTCCAATCAAGGCTAATGGGCTTAATACAAGCGGTGAAAATTTAAATCTAGACATTTAAAACCTATAAAACAACACGTTGAAAATTAAATGATTAATTAGGTATGTATTCAATAAAGTCATAATATACCCATGATGAAGTGCCATAGTATTGACCAGGAAAGTAATTGGCTTCTTGTGAGTTATCGCCATGCCAGTGATTGATCATAATCTTGGTGTTATCCACTGGCCAAGCGTAGGCTGGTATCTCATTATTTGCGAGCACACCATCACCATTATCTTTATAAACGATACGAATAGTTTGCTCTTGGCCATTGGCATCATAAAGATACCAACGAATAACACGACTGGACCAATCGAAACCTATCATCAGCAAGTTTTCACGATAATCGAGCCCATATTGACTTAGGTCGATGTCTTGCTCCCAGCTCTGATATACCCCACCTTGCGGCTGATAAATAATATTTGTGTGTACAACATTGCCAAGAGAAGGCAGCAGTTCAATATCAATTTCTTGCCATGCTCGACCTGGGCTATCCCACCATGATGTGTAAGTAAATATCGATGAAACTGTACCCGCAACATTTCCTGATTTTAAACGACCTTGTATTTTGCCATAGCTATAAAACTGATTACTTTGTAACTCTGAGCATGTGCCCTGCGATAATGACAGCGTTAAACCATGTTCACTGGGGCTTTGCATATTAGGTTGAAAAGTACAACCAAATGGCGTGCCATTATTGCCTTGTCGTGCAGTCCAAATACTGGTGTCGTAACCCCAAGAAAAGTTATCTTTAAAGTAGTTAGCACTTAGACAAGGGGATAAAAATGCGATACAGAAAATTGATATACGTAGCCAAAACTTTTTCATTTTTTTGCCTCATAATCTGTTTAGCTCTCATATTGCTGAGCAATATGAGAGCGCTTAGTAGTAGGGTTAAAATGAGAAACCGGCTCTAACACCATAATATCTCGGCATACCGAAACTACCTTTTGGTACACCTTTGCTTGTGTTGTTCCAATATTGAATAGTCTCATCAGATGCGTTATTGATGAACAGCTCTGCATACCATTTTTGACTTTGCGGCTCATATTTCAAAGAAGCGTTATAAACCGCGAATGCATCTCGGCTATCATCGATATACTGTGTCGCTTCGTCTGAAACAGCGAAATCCATATCATCTAAATGCTTATCAAGGTTCCACACCGTTGAATACGATTTATCTTTCCAGCTTGCGTTAAACCAGCCATGAATAAAGCCATATTCACCTAAATTGAACGTATGCGTATAACTAATATTCGCAGTGTATTTAGGTGTCATTGCTAGATTGTTACCCTTGAGGTTAGTGGTTAACAATGTGTTTTCAGGATCTTTTGATTCTTCATAAGAGATATCGAATAGATACTCAGAATCATAGTCCCACTTGGTATTCCAATCTTCCGTAATTTTAGCATCAGTCCAGGTTACGTAACCTGTGATACGACCATTTGGATATGGTTTCCAGTCAAATTCGAATTCAATACCTTTAATCGTCGATGCTGGAACATTCTGCGTGTAATATGCAATCACGGGTTGATTTTGATAATCAAGAAGAGGCTCGCCATCATCACCTAAAATCGGTGTTCCGTTGTCATCTTCCACAACTGATAAGCGTTCAACATTACCAATCGAACCTACCGATGCGTACTGCATATCGGTATAATCTGTATAGAAAAAAGCAGCTTTTAAGTTAAGTGAGTTATCAAAAAAGCTTGATTTAGCACCTAGCTCCCACGTTAATACTTCTTCTGGGTCAAACTTCGTTTCGAATCGTGTAACGTCACCGGTTCTATCGTTAACTACTTCGTATACATCACCAATACCGCCCGCTTTAAAGCCACTCGCTAAGTATGCATAAAGCATGGTTTCTGATGAAATGTCATAATCTAAGCCAACACGGAAGTCATGATGCTGCCAGCTTCCTTTGTTGTCATTTTCAAAGTAAGACGCATAGATAGATGGGTCTTCGTAATAGTCGACTGGAAGATTATTTAGTTCTGTTCTATTTAACCAACCTACAGCACACCCATCTGCATTTGAGCATCGATACGTTCTGCCGCCTTTGTCTTGCTTTGTTTCATCACTAAAACGATAGCCTAAAGTTGCATGTAACTTCTCAGTTAGTTTGTATGTTCCTTGACCAAAAATGGCAAATGCATCTGTTGAGCGATCCGGTTGGTCCCAAAACGCTTTATCATCCATTGGATTATCATAATAACCCACTGTTGTTGTTTTTTCGTGGAAGTAGTTTGCCCCCACAATCCATATAAAGTCACCGTACTCATCGGATTGAAGTTGTAATTCTGTTGAAAACGATTCAGCCCCAGTGCCGTCTAGGAAGTAAGTGGCACCATCCCAAGGGTCAAGTCCCACTTCACTGTCTTGTGAAGACTCTCTTTCCATGTCTTCATAACCCATCAACCACACAATATTGTATTCATCATTTAGGTTATAATTTAACGTGTTGCGAAGATATGTGATATCTAAATCTAATTGTCCTGGGACATTCACGACAGCCTGATATGTGTTATCACTTGGCAAAAAGTTTGAGCAATCACCTCCCATTTCAGCTGGGCGCCCTCTTAACTTATCACAGTTAACTAAATCAAGATTATTGCTGCTGTTGTTTACGTACTTTTGGAAAACCGTATGGTTTGAGAAATTACCATTTAATGGCTCCCAAAGTGTACTGATACGAAATGAATACTCATCGGCATTATTATAAAAATCACTTTTATCCGCTGGTGTTAATGCGCGAACTTTTTGTGCTTCAGGGTCTGTACCAGCACCATCAATCCACCAGTTTTCTCTTTGAGTGACAGTTTGACCCACGCCTTGATATGAGTCTTCAGATATTACTGGGGCATTTAATACATCATCAGAGAGCCTGCGAGTATCGTATTGGTTAGGATCGTAGTAGCCTTCTAAGTAGGAGTCACGCTTCAAACCTTTTGCAGCGAAACGAACTGCAAACTCCTCATTAATTGGAATATTAATCATGCCATCAATGTTTTTACTGTTGTACTTACCTGCTTCAACATTCACATTGCCAAAGAAGTTTTCAAATTGTGGCTTTGCAGATATGACATTGATACTACCCACCGTAGAGTTTCGGCCGAATAAGGTACCTTGCGGACCTCGCAATGCCTCAACACGGTCAATATCATACATAAGTGCAAGTGCACCTTGCATTCTAGGTGAATACACACCATCTAAGTGCACACCAACCGCTGGATCACCTAGCTCTGTTAGGTTGGTTGAGCGTACCCCGCGCATTGAAATAACGGGTGCTGATTGGTCTGTTGCTGTTGAAATATCAAGACTAGGAACAAGGTTCGCAATATCCTTAATATTATTAACACCATTTTTTTTAAGCTCAGCTTCTGTTAACGCCGTAATTGCTACCGGTGTTTCCATCAACTTCGTTTTGCGTTTTGTTGCCGTAACAGAAATGATTTCTAAGCCACTTTGCGGCTCTTTTGATACTTTATTGTCAATATCCTGCTGATTTTCGTTTTGTGCATGTACAGGTAATGAGCAAGCTAAAGCGACAGCAACTGCTAATGCCTTTTTATTTATTGTGTGCATATTTAACCTTTAGATGTGTGTTCAGATTTAAAAGAATTTACTTTTAATTAACAGTATCTGCAGGTTCATTTTTCATTACCAGCCAAATTCGGCAAGGCGAGTTTCAAATAATACAAAGCGAATTTAATGTTACTTTCAAGCGAGATTCTACGTACTTTTTTGGCGCGCAAAGCACAAGGGAGAAAGCGGCCTTAGAATGTTCAATGTGAGCCTAAAGCCGCCATAACCTATACCTATTTGAGATGATCGGTTATTATTTTTTCTGTATGTGAGAGTAAATCATATCCACCAACAGCGCCATGTCCAGGGACGACAATCACTGCACTTTTAAATTTCCTTTTTAATTGCTTTGTTATATTAAGCCAAGAGTGTATGTCACCATGAACTAGGTTACCTACAGATGATGACTGAAGTGACCGAACTGCGCAGCCACCAAATAAGATTCTTTTTTCAGGTAACCACGCCATAACATTGTCCATTGCATGCCCAGGGCCTGGAAAAAATAGTTCAAGAGAGCCAAATTTAACAACTGAATCTGCTACTCTAAGTTCTTTGATAATATTGTTAGGTACTGCCGCGCCTTGCTCTATGGTTAACTGAGCAGTTAATGGATGAGCAAAAACATTGATTCCCTTAGACTCAAGTACATCGACACCAGCAGCTCGGTCACCGTGCGCATGCGTAACAAATGCTTTGCTTACTGGCAGTTTTATTTCTGAGCTAATTGCTTCGAGTAAATCTAAAGTGAGTAATTCCCCCCACGCTGTGTCGATAAGGGTTAAACTATCTCCTTCTTTCACAATTAAGCCATTTGAGGGAAATTCTGTACCATTTGGGTAAGTATAATATGATGTATGCAGCCATACCCCATCAGCTAACTGGGTTATAGAAACCTGATTTGGCCTGTTTTCTTGCGCTGAAACCTGAAAGCTATATATTAAAAGAAAGAAAATAAAACTACCGAATATCCTAAATTTCATCATTGCGCTATATCCCTAAATTAAGACATAAAAATATATTATAATTAAA
>NZ_JAKEVN010000151.1:0-7610 GCF_022398505.1 Pseudoalteromonas sp. Isolate3
GATGATATATAATTATTATAGCTGAAAATAATATGTTTGTGCTAGTTTTTACAATTGTTTACATATCAAAGTATTAGATCGGTTGTTTTTTCTTGTCTTGATATGGAGGCCAGCCCATTTCTTTACCTGCTAGCATGTGTAGATGTATATGGTACACAGTTTGTCCACCATGGTCATTACAGTTCATTACGACGCGAAAACCGTCTTCACTAAAGCCAAATTGCTTGGCGAGCTTTGCTGCAACCACATATAAGTGACCGACTAAAGCTGCATTTTCTTCTGTAACATCGTTAATTGTCGCTATTGGAGTTTTTGGGATGATCAGTACATGAAAAGGGGCTTGCGGGTTGATATCTTTAAAAGCCAGTGATAGCTCATCTTCATAAATAATATCAGCTGGGATCTCTCGGTTAATAATCTTTGTAAAAATAGTCTCTTGGCTCATACTTAGCTCTCTTATAAATGTGGTTAAATGACCACCCACTAATGACAAACTTTATTTGCAGTGTCAAACTGATACTGCCGCAAGTTGAACAACCAAGGAGTGAACATGCGTAAGTTAGTATTACTGAGTAGTGCGTTAATGCTATTTAACAGTTTTAGCAGTGTAGCTGAGACTATTCACTTTCCAGAAGAGTTTGTACCTTTACAAGTTGGAGAGCGCCTTATTGAGCAGTCGTTTTTCAGTCGTGTTGACGATGTTGAGCTTGCTCCTGGTACATACCAAGTGAAGATGAAATACACAGATCTATACGAACAAGGATATGATGACCATCAAGTTGTTGAGTCTGAGCCGTTTTGGGTTGAGCTCACGGTGGAAAGTGGCAAAGACTATGATTTAGTGTTCAATCGTGCCAATAATGCTGTAGCCGCAGAAGTATTTGCTGAAGCACCGCAAGTAAGCTTAAAAGCCAAGGGCAGTGAACTTGCTGTGCCTTTATCTATAGTTAGCTATCGTGTAGCAAGCACGCCAGTACAAGCTGTGGCAAGCGCCCCTGTTGCTGCTACAAGCAACAAGCCTGCGACTGCAAAACCTGTTACATTGCCTGCAAAAGTACCCGGCGGACAAGCAGGACTTAAAAATATGCCAAATGCGGCTGCTATGCTTGAATTTTGGTGGCAACAAGCAAGCCCTGAAGAGCGCCGTGCCTTCTTACAAAAAGTAAGTAACTAATAAAAGAATTAAAAAAGGCGCTGATTTTCAGCGCCTTTTTTGTGTTTGATGACTTACTTTGCAAATAAGTCGTCAACAGTACCTTGTGCAAGTGGGTGGTAACCCGGACGTGCTTTTAAGTACACATCATGTGCCCAGTCTTTTCTACCGTTTTTAATAAGTGCTTTATAGAGTGGCACAATTAATTTACGGCGACCGATGCCTGATAGATGTTTATCTAAAGCAGGGTAGATAGGTTGATAACCATTACCTACCGCTAGCATAAACCATGCGAAAGCGCGCTCTGCATTAGTTGACTGTGTTAGGTTGAATTGATTATCCAGCTCAGTCATTTTTGCAATGCTTAAATCGCGAGGAAGATTATTTAAAAAGTGTAGCCACTCATGAACTGACCAATCTGCTGTTGGTAATTGGGCTGCACTGATCTCACCGTTTAACCATGTTTTGGTTACTGCATCAACTTTATCGAAGGCATCAGAGGTTGGATTCGGTGCATCGCTTGGTAAACCAGGCTCAAAGATCCATTCATTGACTTTATCCATGCTCACTACGCCAGGATATTTGTCGATAAGGTTGGCTTTTAAGTAAGTAACAAATTGAGCTGTTGTAAGAGACTTAAACGCAAACTGGTCAAAGTAACCTTTTACGAATGGGTCGAACTTGTCACGGCCAAATTTGTTTTCAAGATAAATTAAGAAAAGCTGACCTTTAGTGTAAGGCACTGAGCTAAATGCATCATCAGGATCGCGGCCATTAAGTTTTAAGTTAAGGCGCGTATCTGGTGCTGGCAGAGTTTTAAGTAATGCACGTAAGCCGGCTGCATCAAGCGCTTGTTCCATAACTGCACGGTCACGGCCAAACACTTCTTCCATAATGCGGTTTTCAACGTAAGACGTGAAACCTTCATTTAGCCATAAGTCTTCCCACGTCGCATTAGTCACTAAGTTACCAGACCAAGAGTGAGCAAGCTCGTGAGCAATTAGGTTTACTAAGCTTTTATCACCAGCAACAACTGTTGGGGTGATGAAAGATAAGCGTGGGTTTTCCATGCCACCAAATGGGAAGCTTGGTGGTAGCATTAATAAGTCATAACGACCCCATGCGTATTCACCATACATAGCGTTAGTTTTATCGATCATCGCTTGTGTGTCGTTAAACTCAGCAACAGATGCATCTAAAATTGTTGGCTCAGCAAAGATACCTGTTTGCTTAGACATGGCTTTAAATTCTAAATTACCAGCACCAATTGCGATTAAGTATGGCGAAATTGGTTGTGGCATATTAAATAAGTAATCGCCGTCTTTATAAAGTGCATCTTTATTATCAGCACTCATTACCGCACGAATGTCTTTAGGGGTGTGAATACGTGCCGAGTATGTTACGCGCATTGCTGGCGTATCTTGTACTGGGATCCAGCTACGAGCATGAATTGCTTGTGATTGGCTGTACATAAATGGATGTGATTTACTGGCTGTTTGCTCTGGCGTTAACCACTGTAAACCTGAAGCTTCTGGGCGGCTGTTGTAGTAAATACGAGCTTTAACCGCTTGGCTTTTAAATTTAATTGTTAATTTTGAGCCCTTCACGTCATCACGTGCAGCAAGGGTGAAGTCAGCCTTGTGCCAGCTGCCTTTTTGATCTTGATACATTACTTTGTCGATATCTAAATCGCGTGTATCAAGTACTAGCGTTTTGCTTGTTGCATTGTGCCAATCTAGCGTGTGCTCAACAAAACCTTCAAGTTGTTTGTCATCAAAATCAACATCTAAATCTAGTAGTAGGTGAGTGGTTGTTACGTCATCTAAGTTTGCGTAAGTGTGCTGGCTGATTGCATCTGCAGTTGCTTGAGAGCAAGCACCGGCCATAGCAAGACTTAAAAGTAATGGTTTAAACTTCATAATAACCCTGGAACGGAAATGAAAAAGAGCTCGTTTTATAACATGATTAGTGCAGTGGGTTGAGTGATTTTTACAATCTAATGCGTATTTTGCGACGATAGGTTACACTAATGCGATTAGTTACCGGTAACCTTTGAGGCGTTTTGTGGCTCAGTCCCTGCAATCTTTTCATACCTTTTCTTTGCCTAGCCAATGCCAGCATTTTTATCAAATTGATGAAGTGGATCAGCTTTTAAGCACAGACTTTTCTAAGCCATTTTGTATTTTAGGTGAAGGTAGTAATACGGTGTTTTTATCTGACTACCAAGGTTCTGTGATCCACATGAACACGAAGGGCATAGATATAGAGCAGCAAAGTGATGGCTTTTTATTGCACATCGCAGCCGGAGAAAACTGGCACCAATTAGTCTCTATGACCGTTGCCAATGAAATGCCTGGGCTTGAAAACCTTGCTTTAATTCCAGGTACTGTTGGGGCTGCGCCAGTGCAAAATATTGGTGCTTATGGTGTGGAGCTTGAAAAGTTTGTTAGTTATGTTGAGTACTTTGATATTGCAACCAAAACGATAAACCGCTTAGCTAAGAATGAATGCCAATTTGGCTATCGTGATTCTATATTCAAACATGCCTTGAAAAATAAAGCTGTGATCACCCAAGTAGGGTTGCTGTTACCTAAAAAATGGCAGCCAGTGCTTAGTTATGGACCATTGCAACAGCTTTCAGCTCCCTCTCCTCAGCAGGTGTTTGAGCAAATCATCGCAACTAGAAGCAGTAAATTACCAAATCCAAACAAACTTGCGAATGCTGGCAGCTTTTTTAAAAACCCAGTGATCAGTAATGAGCAACTTGCGTTACTTTTAAAACAGTATCCTGAGTTACCTCATTACTTTGTTGATGCTGAGCACCATAAGGTTGCGGCAGGATGGTTGATTGAACAAGCAGGATTAAAAGGTTGTAAAATCGCAGGTATTGAGGTTCATCAACAGCAAGCGTTAGTGCTAGTCAATCATGGTAATAGTACAGGCGATGATTTAATTGCCATGGTAAAACATGTTCAACAACAAGTTTGGCAAAAATATCAGATTGCTCTACAACACGAAGTACGACTGATTAATGCCGTTCATGAGTGTCACATTGAATTAGGAGCTTCATTATGAAAGCACCAGACGGTAATAAGCTCGCTATTTTACATGCTCTGAATACTGGTGGTTTTATTTCTGGTCAGCAATTGGGTGAGCAACTTGGTATTAGCCGCGCAGCAGTGGGTAAACATATTCACTCGTTACAGGAAATGGGGCTCGATATTTTCAAGGTCACTGGTAAAGGGTATTGCCTTAACAATAGTGCAGGCTTACTGAACAAAGATAAAATCGGCCAGTATTATACTGTATTGGGTGGCAGCACCGCTGAGGTCGAAGTGCAGCCAATTATTGATTCAACTAACAGTGAGCTTATGCGCCGTTTGCAAACAGAGGTACCACTGCCATCTGGTAGCGTGTTAGTTGCAGAAATGCAGCAAGCTGGAAGAGGACGCCGTGGGCGGGTTTGGCAATCTCCGTTTGGTGCAAACTTATACTTTAGTTATTTTTGGCGTTTGGATGATGGTTTGCAAGCTGCTATGGGGGTATCTATTGCTGTTGGGCTGGCTGTTTACGATACACTTAAAGCCTTGTACCAATTGGATGTAGAGCTTAAATGGCCAAATGATATCTACTTAAACCGTGAAAAATTAGCAGGTGTATTAGTTGAACTTGATGGTCAACCACAAGGACCTTGCCAGCTTGTAATAGGTATAGGTATCAACTTACATATGCCAGAAAGTGTTAGCCAACACATAGATCAAGCATGGACTGACTTAAGCCAGCATGTAAAGGGGTTAGATAAAAACAAGCTGGTGGCTTATTTGTGCTTTTATTTAGAAAAACGCTTAACCCAGTATCAGCAATCAGGTTTAAACGGTATGTATCTACAGTGGAATCAGTTAAATGCATTTGCAGGCGAGTGCGTTGAGCTAAATACTGGTCATCGAAGCTGGCGTGGCATTTGCGAAGGGATTGATAACCAAGGTGGCGTGCGCATTCGTCAAGATGGCGAAGTAAAAAGTTATTATGGTGGTGAAATTTCATTACGTAAGGCTGAGCTATGAAACTATTAGTGGATGTTGGCAATACCGCAATTAAAGCCGTTTTATTTGATGGTAAGGGTTATCAAGCATGTGAGCTCAGCAATTTACCTTGGTTACAAATAAAAGAGCTGGTATATGCCTGCGTGGGTAGCGCTGAGCTACTTAAACCTTTATTGGCACAGGCGCAGCAACATGCTGTTCCTTACTTTGAAGCAGAGGTGACAGCTAAACTCGCTATGTTAACCTGCGCCTATCAACAGTTTCAAAACTTAGGAATTGATCGCTGGCTCGCGGTGATAGCTGCGTATGTAGAATATCCTCAGCAAAACTGCATCATTATCGATGCCGGTACCGCAACGACAATCGATGTGCTCAACAAAGAAGGGGCGCATTTAGGGGGCTGGATTTTACCCGGTCTTGATTTAATGACGTCTTCACTTACCCAAAACACGCAGCGGGTATTTGATGATAAACAAATACCCTTTACTACAGATTTAGGGCGTAATACTCCTAATGGTCTAAAAAATGGTGCCATGGTTGCTACCCTAGGTGCAATCGAGCTAGCAAAACAACATCTTAACCAACAAGATTGTCAGCTATTATTTGCTGGTGGCTATGGCAAACTGTTAGCAGATTCATTTATAGATGCTAAATTTGACAGCTTACTGGTTTTTAAAGGGCTGAATTATTGGCATGAAATAGCCACAAAATAGTAAAAGTATGGGTATTTGTCTGAATAGTGAGCGTTTAACACATAAAATCACATTTTTTTTAATTTTATGGTTGCATCACAATAAACCTTACCTTAGAATCTCGCCCCGTACTAAAGCAGTGCCGACTTAGCTCAGTTGGTAGAGCAACTGACTTGTAATCAGTAGGTCATCCGTTCAACTCGGATAGTCGGCACCACTTTCCTTTTACCGGAAGTGACTTAGTAAAGAATTTTCGTGGAGGGGTTCCCGAGCGGCCAAAGGGATCAGACTGTAAATCTGACGGCTCAGCCTTCGCTGGTTCGAATCCAGCTCCCTCCACCACTTTATTCTTGACGGTTAGAGGTAGTTTAAGAACAGGTTCCTATGCGGGCATCGTATAATGGCTATTACCTCAGCCTTCCAAGCTGATGATGCGGGTTCGATTCCCGCTGCCCGCTCCAGACTTCTGGTGTTGCTGATATAGCTCAGTTGGTAGAGCGCACCCTTGGTAAGGGTGAGGTCGGCAGTTCAAATCTGCCTATCAGCACCAGTATCGAGAACTCATCTTAATATCTTCCTTTATCTGTCAGAAAAAACTATTTGAAATTTGAAAAAATTAAATTAATCTACCCTCGGTGGATTATTTTCATATGTAATCTAGATACACAAAACTGATAGGTTCCGTCATGGCAAAAGAAAAGTTTGAACGCGTAAAACCGCACGTAAACGTTGGTACAATCGGCCACGTTGACCACGGTAAAACAACTCTAACAGCAGCAATCACAAACGTACTTGCAAAAGTATACGGTGGTGTAGCTAAAGACTTCGCATCAATCGATAACGCTCCAGAAGAGCGTGAGCGTGGTATCACAATCTCAACTTCACACGTTGAGTACGATACTCCTACTCGTCACTACGCACACGTAGACTGTCCAAGCACATCCTACTTTCTCGTCAGGTTGGTGTACCTTACATCATCGTATTCATGAACAAATGTGACATGGTTGACGACGAAGAGCTACTTGAGCTAGTTGAGATGGAAGTTCGTGAACTTCTTTCAGAGTACGACTTCCCAGGTGATGACTTACCACTAATCCAAGGTTCAGCGCTTAAAGCGTTAGAAGGCGAGAAAGAGTGGGAAGACAAAATCGTTGAGCTTGCAGAAGCACTAGATTCTTACATCCCAGAGCCAGAGCGTGACATCGATAAGCCATTCATCATGCCTATCGAAGACGTATTCTCAATCCAAGGTCGTGGTACTGTTGTAACTGGCCGTGTTGAAGCTGGTATCATCAACGTGAATGACGAAGTTGAAATCGTAGGTATCAAAGAAACTACGAAGACAACTTGTACAGGTGTTGAGATGTTCCGTAAGCTTCTAGACGAAGGTCGTGCGGGTGAGAACATCGGTGCACTTCTACGTGGTACTAAGCGTGAAGACGTTGAACGTGGTCAAGTACTAGCTAAGCCTGGTTCAATCACTCCACACACGAAGTTCACTTCAGAAGTATACGTACTTTCTAAAGATGAAGGTGGTCGTCACACTCCATTCTTCAAAGGTTACCGTCCACAGTTCTACTTCCGTACAACTGACGTAACAGGTGACGTACAGTTACCAGACGGCGTTGAAATGGTAATGCCTGGTGATAACATCAAGATGACTGTAGAACTAATCTGCCCAATCGCGATGGACGAAGGTTTACGCTTCGCTATCCGTGAAGG
>NZ_JAKEVN010000152.1:0-7174 GCF_022398505.1 Pseudoalteromonas sp. Isolate3
CCAAAATAGAGACAACCATAATAAAACGATATTTTAACTAAATTTACATTTATTTTACCTTTGTCCCCCTTCGCGAAAAATACCGTGAAGATTTACATAACAATCTAGGGATCATTATGACAACTAACAACAACTTGAAGAAGTGCGCAATTGCACTGAGCTTGACTGCGTTGTTTGGGACAACAGCAGCAATGGCTACTCCAAACCAACTTATGTCGCCATCTATGCAGGAAACTGCAGCAAAATTACAAGGTCAAGAAGGCTTTGGTACACAATTCATCATCAAATATAAAAATAACAATGATGAAATGATGACTATGTCGGCAGCAGAACAATCGCCAACTATGATGAACAAAAAAGCAAAAGGCTTTGTTAAAAACTTCACCAGTAAGAAAGGTAAAGTAAAAGCACAATATGTTCGTGCAATGGCGATGAATAATCACCACGTAATGCGTGCTGATAAAAAACTTTCTGCTCAAGAAGCACAAGAGTTCATGCAAGAGGTGCTTGCAACAGGTAATGTTGAATACATCGAAATTGACCAAATGTTAAAGCCATTTGCAACGCCTAACGACCCTCGTTATGACGACCAATGGCACTACTACGAGCAAGCAGGTGGTTTAAACCTTCCTACAGCTTGGGATACAGCAACAGGTAGCGGTGTGGTAGTTGCGGTACTTGATACAGGTTACCGTCCTCATATTGATCTAAACGCAAACATCCTTCAGGGCTATGACATGATCTCTAACGTGTCTGTAGCAAACGATGGGGGCGGTCGTGATAGCGATGCTCGCGATCCAGGTGATGCAATCAGTGCTAACGAGTGTGGTTACACACACGGTGCTCAAGACTCTAGCTGGCACGGTACGCACGTTGCCGGTACAGTTGCAGCTGTTACTAACAACGGTGAAGGTGTTGCAGGTGTTGCTTATGATGCGAAAGTAGTTCCTGTTCGTGTACTTGGTAAATGTGGTGGTTTAACATCTGATATCGCTGACGGTATTATCTGGGCTTCAGGTGGTTCAGTTTCTGGTGTACCAGCAAATGCTAACCCTGCTGATGTTATTAACATGAGTTTAGGCGGTAGCGGCTCATGTAGCTCTACAACACAAAATGCAATTAACCAAGCCCGTAACAACGGCACTGTAGTCGTTATCGCAGCAGGTAATGACAACGATAACTCTGCAAACTACAACCCAGGTAACTGTAATGGCGTAGTAAACGTTGCATCAGTAGGTCGTAACGGTGGTCGTGCATACTACTCAAACTACGGTAGCAACATTGATGTTGCAGCACCGGGTGGCGCACAAAGCTTTGCTAATGATTCTGAAGGTGTGTTATCAACTCACAACTCAGGCTCAACAGGCCCAAGCAGCGATTCATACCACTACTCGCAAGGTACATCGATGGCAGCACCACATGTTGCGGGTGTCGCTGCGCTAATCAAGCAAGCTAAACCTTCAGCAACGCCTGATGAAATCGAAAACATTTTAAAATCAACAACCCGTTCTTTCCCAGCAACATGTACTAGCTGTGGGACAGGTATTGTGGATGCGGCAGCAGCAGTTGCAGCGGCATCAGGTACAACTCCGCCACCACCAACGGGGAATGTGTTAGAAGATGGTCAAGCACTAACAGGTTTAAGTGGCTCTGCTAGCAGCCAAACTTTCTACACAATGGAAGTTCCAACAGGTGCGACTAACGTAACTTTCACTATGAGTGGCGGTACAGGTGATGCTGACCTTTACGTTCGTGCAGGTAGCGCACCAACAACGTCAACCTATGATTGTCGTCCATACAAAGGCGGTAACAATGAAGTATGTTCTATCGATAACCCAACAGCAGGTACTTACCATGTAATGCTGAATGGTTATTCTGCCTACTCAGGTGTTAGCTTAGTGGGTGATTTAACTGTATCAGGCGGAGGTTCAGGCTCAGGTTCACCACAAGCAGGTGGCGGCACAGTGACTGATATCTCGGCAAGTGCAGGTCAGTGGAAACATTACACATTAGAAGTACCAGCAGGTATGGCAAGTTTCACAGTAACGACTTCTGGTGGCTCGGGTGATGCTGACTTATTCGTTAAGTTTGGTAGCCAACCAACGTCATCAAGCTATGACTGTCGTCCGTACAAAAACGGTAACGCAGAAACATGTACATTCAGTAACCCACAAGCAGGTACTTGGCACTTAAGCTTAAATGCATACAAGACTTTCTCTGGTGTGACATTGGATGCACAGTATCAACCTTAATAGTTGATCTCCCCAGTTCCCCCCTGGGACTTTCAGCCGGACTTACGTCCGGCTTTTTTGTATTTACTTAATTAAGCACGAATTACTATTAAAGTTTTTCTAGCACAGCTTCAGCGCGGCTCACAACAAACTCTTTATCTTGTTCAACAAAAAGCCCTGTTACTATTTGGTTTTCAACGATCATCGCGTAACGCTTTGAGCGCACACCACCAAAACTTGCCGTATCTTTATCTAAACCAAGTGCTTTAGTAAAGCTGGCATCACCATCAGCCAACATACGAATGTGCTCAGCATTGTGCGCTTCACCCCATGCTTTCATTACAAATGCATCGTTTACCGATACACAGTAAATTGCATCAACGCCTTTGGCAGTAATTTTATCAGCTAAGGTGATAAATTCTGGTAAGTGAGCATTAGAACAGGTTGGTGTAAATGCGCCAGGCACGGCAAATAACACCACTTTTTTATCTGCAAATAATGCCTCTGTTGATAAGGTTTGCATACCTTCACTAGTTAATTCGCTAAGGGTTGCTGCAGGGAAAGTTTGGCCTTGTTCGATCATCGTGATTCCTTGAAAGAAAATAAGAGTACAGAGTATATACCCAAAAAATTGAATACCGCATGATTTAAGGGGAAACAATGCAAAACATTGTTCGCCCTTTTAAGTGTTATAAACCTAAGCTGGATTTAATAGTGTGCATTTGCTCTTGTAGGCGCAGCTGAATATCACTAACCAGTGAGTTCGACTCGCTTACTTGCCCCTTCATGCTTTGCATTGATTGGCTAAAGTTTTCGAGTAAAGCATTTTGCTGCTTAGCAAGCTCCATAGCATCAAACGCTACTTTATTGGCATCTTGCGCGTTGTCAGCTACGCCTTCTGAGTTACGTTTAAGCTCTTGGGCATTTTGTGTTTGCAGCTCGGCATCATTAGCCAACGCACTAATTTGCTCTGATACCATGGTTGAATTTTCACTTAAGCGGTTTAGCTGACTATTAATATCATCAAGTGAACCTTGTGTTTGTCTGGCAAGTTTTCGGACTTCGTCCGCTACAACCGCAAAACCTCGACCATGTTCACCGGCACGAGCCGACTCAATCGCTGCATTCAGTGCCAATAGATTTGTTTGTTCAGCAATGTTTTTGATCACCTCTATGACTTGGCCAACATCATCAACCCCTTTTAATAGCTCTTTTAAGCTATCAAGACCTTGTTCAACGCGCTCTTCAGTTCGAGAACTTGCGGTTAACATGCTGTCGGCAAAACCTAAGCTTTGCTCCATCGCCCCAAAAGTTTGTTTAGCATTATCAGCAACTTGACCATTTATGTTATTGACCTGCTCACCAATGTGTTGAATATCAGAAAGTAAACCTTGGTTTTGTTCAACCTGAGAATGGCTGGCATCCGTTTGCTGTGCAATGGTATGTAAGTGCTCGCTCATCTCTAGCATAAAGTCATTAATAACCTTCAGCATTTGTGCTCGTTCTTCTGCCTCACCACGCTGACGCTCAATCAGTTGATTAAAGTAATGGGCAATTTCACCTATTTCGGTTTTCGGGTTTTTACTCTCGATGTTTTTAAGCTCATTACTTTCAATTAAGAAAGCAAAACCATCACGTAATTGGCGCAATGGGTTAAGCACTTGGTTACGCTGTACAAAGTAAACACCCCCCGCTAAAACCACCAGCATGCTAATGGCCACACAGAACACGATAAACACTTGTTGCTTAAGATTACTTTGTTCATCTTTTAACTGTTGCTCAGCACCAAGCACCGTCGCAGATAGGGCTTCAATCTGTTCTCGAAGTGCTTGCATGCCAGTTTGACGTTGCTCAGCTTGCTCAAGAGTGGATGCTAAATCACGTGGGAAACGTTTAGGCCAGCTACTTAGTTCAGCTTTAATATCACCGGCTAAGTCTTCAGCTTCTTCACCAAAAAACAAAGCGTCTTCATCCACTTCGCTCATAACACCTAGGTTTTCAAGTCTATCGATTTTAGCAGCAAGGTCATTTAGGTTTTCAACACTTTGATTGAGGCTATTTTTAGTGTCTTGATCATAGTTAAGCACTAACTTGTATGTATACAAAGCGAGTGATGTAACTTCGCTGTAGTAGTCAGCAGCAAGTTGATAATACTCAAGTGCAAGCACTGTTTGCGGCTCGGCTTTGCTTGCATAGCCAATTAACGATGAGGCCGAACCTGCCATTTGCCTTAACGAGTTATCGAGCAGCGCCATTTCGTTACCCGATAGCTTACCTAAAGCACGATACTTACCATTAATGTCTTTATCGAGCGCCGTCAGTTGGCTATTTAGTTGGCCCGCCAAGTCATTAGGTAGCTCAGTTAAATGCTGCTTTTTAACATCGCTTATTAGCGTTGAGGCTTTATTTAAGTGTTGGCTGTCACCTTGCTCTAAATAATCATCAAGGTAACTTTTTAAATCAATAATGATGGTGTTTTTAAGCTTATTATAAGCGTTATCTTGCTGCTCTAAACCGAGTAAAGTTTGACTAGCCCAGAACAGGGTTGCTGCCAGTAAAATACTAGCGAGAGTGAGTAAAACGGCCAATAGCCGAGTAAATGATGACACGCGCATAAACGATATTCCCAAGTAACGTTACGCGCGTAGAATATTAACCTTTTATGACAATTTGATGTAAACCGTAAAAAATAACAGGTAAAAACGAATCAAACTAAGCTAAAAGGGTTACATAAATACCAATTTGCTTAATTAAGGGGTCTATTTTGAGGCAATAAAACCTCGTCGATAACAAGGCAAAAATTTCGCTATTAAGTTGCTCTTAATGAAAAATTTTTAACGCTGGTAGCGGTAGGTTTAATCCCTCAAAATGATTAAGTATTATTGCGGATTAATGGTATTAAACCATTGCTGCCTTCACATACACATCAAAGCGGTTCTTTTTAGTTTTGATTTGCATACTCGGGGTTTTATCATTTAGAAATGGGGCGTAATCTGGGCGCTTTACGACTACTCGTTTACTAGCAAGCGGATAAGCAAAATCAAGAAGATCATCGGCATCGTTATCTCCGCCCACAAGCTCTTGGAATACTCGCATTTCTTTTTTAACAAGGGCTGACTTTTCACGATGAGGAAACATAGGATCTAAGTACACAACATCTGGTGTATCGCTGCACTGCGCCAGTAAAGTATGGCTAGAGCCAAACACTAGGCTCATGTTTTCTTTCATCCAAGGACCAATTTCAGCATCGTTATAGGCGCGTTCTAGGCCGTCAAATAATAGTGCAGCTACAACTGGGTGGCGCTCATGCAAAATCACTTTACAGCCTAGTGATGCCAGTACAAAGCCATCGCGGCCAAGGCCTGCAGTGGCATCAAGCACCACTGGCGTGGCACCTTTGTTCAAGCCAACCGCTTTTGCGATAGCCTGCCCTTTACCACCACCAAACTTGCGTCGATGGGCTGCAGCACCAGTTACAAAATCAACATGGATAGCACCAAGTTTTGGCTCGTCCTTTTTCTTTAAGCTGAGACCCTGATCGTCATAATGAAGCGAAAAGCCAACATTCTGCTCAGCCCACTTAGCCAAACCAAAACGCTGTTCGATGGCATCTAAATAAGGACGCATTTCTTTAAAAGGACAATGAATTACCACGCAAAACTCCGAGCTAAATTATTCGGCGCCAGTATAGCATGGCTTAAAATAGCTCGATATCCGTTTGTGAAGTGACATCTTCGGTCTCACTCGGTTCAGCCATTTTTTGTAAGCTAGCTAAAAGTTCACTACGCGATTCGATAATATGCTTTAGCTGATACTTTATAAACGCTAAGTCTTCATTGAGCGAGGTAAACTGCAATTGAGTTTGTTTTAATTGCTGTAGGTGAAATGCGACTTCTTCACTACTTGATAAACCACTTTGTTTAATTGACTTATTTAGCTCATCTAGTTGGGCGGCAAACTTTTCAACAGCACGTTCGCGCGAGTCACTGTTTTGGTACATTTGATCAGATAACTCATTAAACGAGTTACCTATTTGCTGCGCTTGAGTCAGTGCCCGCTCGTTGTTTTCCATGTCTTGTACTTTAGCGTTAGTAACTTCAAGAATATGCGGAAATAAATCTTTATAACGGCCATAAAGCTGGGCATCATCAAGTGGCATGTTTTTAACCAGCATCGACACTTTAGGGTAATTAATAATTGTGCGATGGCTAAAGTCAACAAAGCGATTTGCATCACGGTGTTTTTCGAGTAGCTCTTGCTCTAGTGGACACACTCCGCCCTCAGCACTACAAAATACGCCAATATCTTGATACCAAAACGCCAGCACTACATCGAGCTCCATCGGATTAAAAAACTCAAACATATGCTCAGATAACGCTTTGATATCGTGTGCATGATAGCTCTGCCCAACGTAGCGCATTATACGACCCATATCGCCTGAATCTGTCATCGCGATTTCGGCAGTGATTTGCGCTCGCTCTACATCACTTTTAAGCTTTTTAGAGTGCTGACGATATTGATATAACACGCGAATACGTGCCATGAGCTCTTCAGCATTAAATGGTTTTACAATGTAATCAGCTGCACCTGCGTTATAACCTTTTACACGGTCAGGTAAATCAGCTTTACCCGACAAAAACATCACAGGCGTATCTTTTGTTTGCGGGTTGGCTTTTAATTCGTTACATACCTCAAAGCCCGTTTTACCCGGCATTTCGATATCAAGTAAGATGATGTCAGGGTTGTACTTTGACGCCTGTCTTAATCCTTCGTCGCCATTTTTAGCATGGATCAGTGTGCAGAAGCCCGATAGCGATTCCTCAATCACATGATGGATATATTTATCATCATCAATGGCTAATACCAGTTTTGACATGCTTAATTCCTATAAACTCTTTTTTAAGAAGAATAGTACGAGAGCGTAATTTTGCGAAGAAATATTA
>NZ_JAKEVN010000153.1:0-6842 GCF_022398505.1 Pseudoalteromonas sp. Isolate3
CTTTAAAGATGAGTAGTATGAAATGAAAATTTATTAATGAAAAAGTATCAATTTTGGCGCGGTGGTTACTCGATCTAGAAATGAAAAAAATAGCAGATAACTGGCCTAATCTAGCGTTAGACAGTCGTATTAGCGCCATTGCTTTTACTAAACTATTTCTATACTTAATAATAAAAAAAGGTGCAGTGGCACCTTTTTTTATAAGAATTGATAAAGAAATTCATGCTCTCTTTAGTGCACTCAAAATTGTTATTTCGCGAATACTTTAAACCCCCAAGCAGGCAGGGTTAGTGTTGAGCTTTCAGTAAACTCAACTATTTCTTTAGAAAGTACTTCTTTATATTTTCCTGTAAACAACGGCTCTTTAAAGCTGACAGTTTTAGGCTCTTTTGAAAGATTGAATACGGCAAATACTTTATCGTTTCCTTTTGCACGAACAAAGCTAAGCACCTGCTTAGGTGCGGTGTTTGGTACATGTACCATGCGGCCGCCAAATTGACCATTCCACAGGGCTTCATTGTTATGTTTGAGTGCAAATAGCGATTGGTATAAATCACCGATAGGGTGCTTTTGCCACTTTATTGGGTCGCGTTCGAAAAAGGCGAGTCGTTTATCGTTGCCAGCTTCTTGACCGTTATAAATCATCGGGAAACCTTCGCCAATCACAGAAAGTGTAATTACAGCTTCAAGTGCATCGCCGTAGTTTTCGAACATGGTGCCTTCCCATGCATTGGTGTCGTGATTTGCAACACCTACAAGGCGGTACGCCTCGGCCGGGAATGCACTTTCATTCCATGAATAATAAAGGAAGAGAGCGCTGACATCGGCATGAGCATTTACGATATTATGCATATGCTTAGACCATGACCAAGCGTAAGTCATATCGAATGCTTTAGCATGTAAATCACGAGATTCCCACTCAGCCAGCATTAAAACAGGCTTTATTTCATCAAGCTCACGGCGAACGTTATTCCAAAAGTCGACGGGTACAAAGCCTGCCACATCACAGCGATAGCCATCAATACCTACTTCTTTTACCCAGTATTTCATTGATTCAGTCATATACTTACGCAGCGCTGGCTTTGAATAATCAAAATCGATAATGTCAGACCAATCCCACCAAGGCGTTGGCCTAAAGTTTCCTTGATAATCACGCTCGTACCAATCAGGGTGCTCATAGCGAAGCCAATTATCCCAGGCACTGTGATTCGCTACCCAATCTAAAATAACATACATACCCATTTCATGAGCTTTATCAACAAAGGCTTTTAGATCATTCAATGTGCCAAATTCAGGGTTTACTTTACGGTAATCTTTTACAGAATAAGGGCTACCTAAACTGCCCTTGCGATTTTCTTCGCCAATAGGGTTAATGGGCATGAGCCAAATAATATCTACACCTAATGCTTTTAAGCGAGGCAGCTGTTGCTGTGCTGCAATAAAGGTTCCTTCTGGAGTAAATTGGCGAGTATTTAATTGATAAAGTACCGCATTTTTTGACCATTCAGGATGAGTTATTTTTACATAGGCTTCTGGTTCATAGGCACTTTTTGTACTTGTGGTTTGTGAACATGCAGCGAGTAAGCTCAGTGTAAATATAAGCAAGCTTTTGGTAAGAAGTGAATTCATGTCAGACCTTGTTGTCAATTTAAATTGTGTGTACTAACAAACAGTCTGATAAATATATACCCAAGGTTTGTGTGTAACAAATTTGTACATACGTATTCACAGTATATTTACGTAATCGATTAAGTTCATCTTTCAAAAGTGTATTTAAAGGGCTAGGAAGGTAAAAACTTAAATGATTAAACCGGGTCGGGTATATGTTAAAACGACAGCAATGCATAGCCAAGCTGTCGTTTAAATATGCTGAGCTAGGCTGAAATCATAAAAGCAGATTTACTGGCATCCCAGCTGATCAGTTTTTTAATTTCTAGCTCTTTTAAAATGGTTAGTAATTCAGAGTCACTTAGACAACAGCCTTGTTTTAATGTATCGAGTGATATCTCTTTATTACGGCTATGAAGCTTAGAGGCCAACATAATACGGTAGATTAATTTTGACTTACGGTTCATAACGCATCTCCTCCACATTTTTGTTTATAGCAATTAGTTTGCTACTTGGTTTTATAATTTGGTCTAATGTGTACTGATGGTTTTTTCGACTATGGGGGATCTTTTTAGCTAAGTCAATTAATATCGAATGATATTTGTACAGCGCTATAAGAGAGGGGGTTAGTAGTAATCTACAAATATAACTCATTGAAAATATGTAATAAGTTACGCTTTTAAAAATTGGTATATTTATAAGAAATTAAAAATCAGAGGGTTATCGCTGTACTATAAAAGCTTAGTCAATGAGCTCATCGCGGCTAACTGCAATTGCATCATGCAGCGCTTTAAATAGTAAATGCTTTTCAATGGGTTTGCCTACGTGGCCATTAAAACCACAGTTCATGTATTCGATTATATTTTCTTTCATCACGTTGGCAGTCAAGGCAATAACGGGAATCTCTTTATCAATACTACGAATATGGGAGCAAGCTTCGATCCCCCCCATAATTGGCATTTGTATATCCATTAAAACTAAAATGGGGTTAAGTTGTTTAAATAACTCGACTGCTTCAGTACCATCTTTTGCAAAATGAAGATCTGCGTTGGTTTCTGCAAGCATCGATTTGATGATCATAGTATTGAGCGGGTTATCTTCAGCAATTAATAAGGTTTTAGCCGATAAATCAGGTGCGGTTACATCAGTAAAGCTATCATTTAAGTGTTGCTTTTCAGAGACTTTGAGCGGTAAATAAACCGTGAAATGGGTGCCTTTACCGAGTGCGCTGTCTACATCAATACGGCCGTTCATACGGTTAATGAGATTAGCGGTGATCGACATTCCTAATCCTGTCCCGCCAAAACGCCGCGTTATGCTGTTATCGGCTTGCTGAAAACGGTTAAACAGGTGCATTAAACCCTCTTTGCTCATACCAATGCCGGTATCAATCACTTCTATCTCAACACCTTGCTTTTGGATTTGCGAAGATTTATTAATCTTTACTTGCACGCCACCTTGCTCGGTAAATTTAACGGCGTTAGAAACCAGGTTTAAAATAATTTGTCGAACCCGAACTGGGTCTCCTATCCATAAATCTTCAACGTCATCGTCTATATCTATGTTTAATTCAATTGCTTTTTCGTTACAAAGCGGCAGAAAATCAGAATTGATCGACTCAACGACCTTCGACATCGAAAAATCCACCTGTTCAATATAAAGCTCGTTCGCCTCCATTTTCGAAAAGTCTAAAATATCGTTGATAATGGTAAGGAGTGATCGACAAGAAAACAGCGCCTTAGAAACAACTTCAATATTTTTCGGTTTTTGAATGTTCGGCTGCAAAATTTGTAAAAGCCCCATTATGCCATTGAGTGGGGTGCGTATTTCATGGCTCATATTTGCTAAAAACTCTGATTTTATTCTCGCTCCTTCTACCGCACGCTCAGTGAGCTCAATCTGTTGTTTATATGAGTTTGATAGCTTTCTAAAGTAAATAAGCAATATGCTGGTGAGCAATATGATTGTTAGCACATGCACGATGTAAGCAATTTGAAAGTTTTCATCAATAGCGATGCTTTTATTTTGGAGTATTGAGTTTACATGTTGCTCAAAAGCGGCAAGTGCCTTTAAAGCGGCTGCGTCATCCACTTTTACTGTAGAGTCTATTTGCTCGCTTGTAGCGCCGTTAGTAATCATCTTTAAAACAATATCGACTTTGTCTTCATATTCAATAACCGTTTTTTTAACGTCACTAAGTGCTGTTTGATCGTATTCTTTTATTGCGCCAAGTTTGGCAAAGATCTCTTTTATTTCGCGGAGTTCATTTTCAATGGGCGGTAGGTATAGATCTGTATTTTTTCTTAGTACTAGGTTTTTAAAATGGTGAATAAAGCCACCATAACCGAGTTTTTGAATTAGCTTGTCGTGAAGTACATAAATGTTAGCGGCGGTTTTTGAATAGTCATGCCATTGTGAGTCAACATTTCTGTAAAAGAATAAAGAGGTAACAGTAAGCGAAGCTACTAATGCAATCATGATAATGGCATTTACTTTTAACTTGTTTTTAGTTTGCTGCAACGCTTTTATCATCAGTTTACGGCACCTATCCTGTTGTTATTCTAAGCATAGCGCATTTTTATTTGTTCACATAAGAAAGGGTAAAAGCTGTGACGGCTTTTTTATGAAAATATTAAAAGTCCTATACAATGGAAAAGTAATCTAACGTGTTCAAAAGCCCTTTGTAAAATAATGATTTGAAATTAATTGATTTAACTGTACTTTTTTCGTACTTGTTGTATCTTAAGTTGGTACGCTATTTTAAGGTTTAATTGAGTGTAGGCTAACACTCATTTGTTAAGTGGAGTAAAGGATATGCACGCACACACAGTCAAAGAATCAGCAGCAACTATTCAATCGGGTGTCGCAAAAGCGGATGGTAAGCTTTTAGTTACTGAACAAGACATTGTTTTTGAACCGTTTAATAAAGAGTTAGGCTTAGGCCCATACAGATTTTCACGAGCGCAAATCAATAACGTTGATAAGTGTTCAGGTAAAGGTGCGGGTATTTTGCCAATCACAGCAGATGGAATTCGCATTACTCTAAATAACAAGGATGTATTTGAGTTCATTTTAGCAAACCCTGATGAGTGGCTAAGCGTACTTGCTCACTAAGCAAACCGCAAACCTTCAAAAAGACGGCATATTATAGCAACGTGTCATAATATGCCGTGTTAGCTTTTTATGAATTAATTCCCTTTCTTCGCAACACATTGATCTCAAACAATACTAAGGCAAACTTCTTAGGTTATTTTACACATCTAAACTATTAAATTGCTCGTTGCTTATTAACGGAGGCTCTTGGGCAAATGATCAACTTAGATGAACAACACCTAGTTTCACTCGAACGCGGTTTTCATATTCCACCTAAACCTGAGCTATTGAGCCAAATTGCCGAAGAAATGCAAAAATCTGATGCAAGCTTAGATAAAGTAGCTAATTTAATATCACGTGACATTAGCCTTTCGGCCTTATTATTAAAAACAATCAACAGCCCCGTGTTTGGCTTACAACGCACCATAAGTGATATACGCCAAGCGGCGATGTTTTTAGGGTTAGATCAGCTTAATCGGCTGGTAACTTTGGCTCTCCTAAAGCAAAACTTTAAAGGCAATGCTTGTATTAGCTTAGAGCGCTTTTGGGATGAATCGGTTGAAGTTGCAAATGCCTGTGTGTTGCTGGGTAATCGTTATAAGTCTTTAATGCCAGTGGATGAGCTTTATTCATTAGGGCTTTTTCATAATGTAGGTATTGCTGCTATGGCATTAAAATTTAGAGATTATGTTGAGGTACTCAAGCAAGCAAACCTAGCCAAAGAGCTCGCAATTACAGACCTTGAACAAGCACGTTATCAGTGTGACCATGCGGTGATTGGCTACTTTATTTCTGTATCATGGCACCTACCTAAGCCACTATGTCACGTTATTTTAAATCATCACAACACGCACTTTTTAGAGCAAAGCAATGATGAGCAGCAGCGTATGGCGTATGCCATTTTAAAGTGCGCAGAGAGTGCTGTGGACTATGCGCGCCACCAACAGTATTCAAGCGAGTGGTTTAAAATTAAAGAGCAATGCTTATCTGAACTTGGCATTGTTGACCAAGATTTTGCAGATATGGTCGAAGATTACGTCGACAATGCGATGGCGAGCTAAAGCTGCTTAGATTTTATTTCCTCTCATCTTAACTTCGATGCGGTAGCGAGTGCAGACTTGCTAACTTTGGTTTTTTTACACTTCATTAAAGCATAGTATTACTATACTTTCATACCGTAGCAAGGCATCATAACTTTTTCTAGGGAGAGATTATGATGCTTAAATCTTTGTTACTATTGGTTTTATGTACCAGTTCTGTGATGGCTGCAACGAGTTTACCAGATAATCGCCACATCGTTGTTAAAGGTGAGGCTGTTGTGCGTACTGCTCCCGATATGGCTAATATCACGTTAGAGTTTGAATCTGTAAAAGCTGAAAGTTTGCAAGCGAAGCAGCAAGTCGATACGCAAGTGAACAAACTTCTTGCGGGATTAAGCAATTTTTCTATAGACGAAAAAAGTATCTCTGCGGGGCGGATATTTGTTGAGCCCAATATGCGTTATGACGAAAACGATAACCTAGCTAAAGATGGTTTTCGAGCCACGCGTAAGCTCAAAGTCAGCCTTAAACAACTCTCTCTTTTGGATGGTTTCTTAAACTTTGCGCTTAAAGTGGGTGTCAATCAAATCGAGCAAATTCAACTTTTATCAACGAAAGCCTCAAACTACGAGCAAGTCGCTCTGAATAAGGCTGTAGTGAATGCCAAACAACAGGGGAGCAGCCTTGCTAGCGCATTCGAAGCGAAACTTGGTCGAGTGTATAGTATTCAATCGCAAGAGGTAGGTAGTCACTTCGGCTATGGTAGCAACAACAATATTGAACAAATTATGGTAACGGGCTCACGTATTAATGCAGTCCCAGAAGGTAAGTATTTACAAGAATCGATTACCTTCAGAGCAAGTGTCAATGTTGTGTTTGATTTGTTGTTAGAATAATTCTTTCTTTTAAGAATGCTTTTTAGGTACCAGCTTAATTGTAAGTTCTTGTTTTTATTTTAAATTCAAATAATTGATTTTAATGGGGTATTTTTATTGCCTTTTTTAGGGTGTCTTTTTGGATGTCTTTTAGGAATTTTATATTTTAATTTGCAGCTCAATTAAGAATAAAATATCTTGATTTTGTGCGGCGTTGCTACTATTG
>NZ_JAKEVN010000154.1:0-6836 GCF_022398505.1 Pseudoalteromonas sp. Isolate3
GAACAAGAAGAATAAGGAATAAATTATCCCCATTGATTTCATAGACATAATCAAAAAACGAGCAATAAACAATCACAAAAAAACCAACAAACAACATGACATTAACAATTTGCAAAATAAATTTACAGGATGTATAAGAGATTTACACCAAGTTTAACATTTAGCTTCGGTGACATAATCACAAATATTCTAACTGGGGAAGTCAGAATGAAATTCAAAAATAATGCGCTACAACAAGCAATTAAATTTGCTTTAGCGACAACAACAGCAGGCCTGTTTGTGTCGGGTTCGGTTGTTGCTGCAGAACAAGCAGCTGAAGAAACTAAAGTTAACAAAAATGTAGAAAAAATTGCCGTAGTAGGTACTCGTTCAGCACCACGTTCAATTGGTGATTCACCTGTACCAATTGATATCATTGGTGGTGAAGAGCTAGATAAAGGTGGCAACACTGACATGCTAGAGCTTTTAAAAGGCTCTGTTCCTTCTTTTAACGTTCACCAAAACCCAATTAGTGATGCTGCGTCACTTGTACGTCCAGCTAACCTTCGTGGTCTTCCATCAGACAGCACTTTAGTGCTTGTTAATGGTAAACGTCGTCACCGTGCTTCTGTTATCGCATTCTTGGGTGGTGGTATCAACGATGGTGCTCAAGGTGCCGATATCTCAGTTATTCCAAGTATTGCTCTAAAACAAGTAGAAGTACTTCGTGACGGTGCTGCAGCTCAGTACGGCTCTGATGCAATCGCAGGTGTAATGAACTTTGTTTTAAAAGATGCCTCTGAAGGCGGTTCTTTCGAAATCCGTAAGGGTGAATACTACGAAGGTGATGGCGACACAACACAAATTTCAGGTAATGTGGGTCTTCCATTTACTGATAGCGGTTTTGCTAACTTAAGCTTCCAATATAAAACTGCGGATGCTACAAGTCGCTCAGTGCAACGTCCTGATGCAGCAGCACTTAACGCTGCAGGCGTGCCAGAAGTTTCTTCTCTTGCTCAAGTTTGGGGTGCACCTGAAGTCGATGACGATATTTCAATCTTTGGTAACATTGGCCTTGAATTAAGCAATTCATCTGAATTCTATATGTTTGGTAACTACTCTGAGCGTGATGTACGAGGTGGTTTCTACTATCGTAACCCACACACTCGTCCAGGTGTTTACTCAAATGACGGCGGTGAAACACTCCTTGTTGGTGATTTAACAGGCGATATGAGCGGTAACTGTCCTACCGACATCATGATTGATGATAACGTCTTAGATAACCAAAGATACATTGATCTAGTTGCTAACAACCCAGACTGTTTTGCGTTTAACGAAATGCTACCTGGCGGTTTTACACCTAACTTCGGTGGTAATATTACAGATACTGCTTTAACAATTGGTACTAAAGGTGAAATCACATCTGGTTTCCTTGAAGGTGCTTACTATGACTTAAGCGGTACAGTTGGTTACAACGAATCTCGTTACTTCATCTACGACACAATCAATGCATCATTAGGCCCAGAAAGCCCTCGTGACTTTAGCCCTGGTAAATATTCTCAGTTAGAGAAAAACTTCAACGCTGATTTATCAAAAGGTTTTGACTTTGGTTTAGCCTACGACGTTAACGTTGCTGGTGGTCTTGAATGGCATGAAGAAACCTTCACTGTTGTCGCTGGTGATGTGGCATCTTTTACAGCGGGTCCATTAACTCAACAAGGTTTTGGTATCGGCTCGAACGGTTTCCCTGGTTTCAAACCATCTGATGCTGGCGAATATACTCGCCGTAACTATGCAGCATATGTTGATGTTGAAGCACCATTTACAGAAGACTTCTTAATGGGCTTAGCACTGCGCTATGAAGACTACGACACATTTGGTTCGACAACTAACTACAAATTAACTGGTCAATATCACTTAACTGAAGACTTGAACATTCGTGGTTCAATCAGTACAGGTTTTCGTGCGCCAACGGTTGGTCAAGCAAACGTAAGTAACGTTCAAACTAACTTAAGCAGCGGTGTTCTAGTTGACTCGGCTCTTTTACCACCAACAAACCCAATTGCTGTGCAACTAGGTGGTACAGAGTTACAACCTGAAGAGTCACAAAGCTACACATTTGGTGCAGTATGGACCCTTGGCGACTTATTCTTCACCATTGATTACTACAACATTCAAGTTGATGACCGTATCAGTCAATCAGATAAAATTGAGTTAAGCCAAGCAGACAAAGACACACTTGAAGCAGCTGGTGTACCTAATGTACAAAACTTAGCGCAAGTTAGCTTCTTCACAAATGACTTTGACACAACGACACAAGGTGTAGATGCGGTTGCTAACTATTCAACTGAATTGTTAGGTGGCAGCTCAACATTTAGCTTAGCGTACAACTGGAACGACACCGAAGTAACTAAGTCGAGCCCAATTACAGGTGAATTTAAAGTAAGCCGTTTAGAAAATGACTTACCAAACCACCGTGCAACGCTTAGCTGGGCACAACAATGGGAGAACTTCTCGGCGTTTACACGTGTTAACTACTATGGCGAATACCAAGGCGTTCACGTAGATTACGATGCAACAGCCAAAACAGCTGATGCTGCAGTAACAATTGATGCAGAAGTTACTTACTTCCTAACTGAAGAGCTTAGCTTCTCTGTTGGTGCGACAAACTTATTCGACCAAGAAGCAGAGAAACTTGATTTCTTCGATAGTACAGGTATCCCAAACAACAACTGGGGTGGTAAATACTACGAGACTTCACCATATGGTATTAACGGTGGCTTCTATTACGTGAAAGCGACATATACTTTCTAATAGAAGTGCTTTCTAGGTTGAGCAATCAACCTAGAAAGTCGATACCCCGGATTTATTCTGGATATTTATAGTTAACCAAGGCGAAAGACATTTCGCCTTTTTCGTTTTATAGTAAATAAAAATAACAAATAACCCGCTATTACTATGCTGTTACAGAAAGCGAATCAACTACTAAATGAAAACAAGCTAAAAGAGGCTGAGTTTCATTTTAAAACCATTCTCGATTCAGATCCTGAAAATGGCGAAGCGTTATTTGGATTAGGCCGCATTGCGCTGCGATTAGAGCGTTATGATGCCGCGGTTTACCTTTTACAAAGAGCCTGTGAGCGCCTACCTCATATGCTTGAACCTTTACATGCTCTTGCGGATGCCTTCAATGGTGTGCATTCACCGCAAGATGCTTTAACTGTACTTGAATATGCTAAATCAATTGCTAGCCATAATCCTGAACCGCATTATTACCTCGCCCAGCATTATTTAACCTATGGTGAGTTAGACAAAGCTTATCGCATTTTAAAGCATGCTCTCAGTATGGGAAATTACCCAGTTACGGCGTACATATTATTTGAATTAGTACAGTTTGGCCGCTTTAATAACGAACATAATTACATAAATGAGCTACATCAATTTTTAACATTGACTAATAACCTACGTTTAAAAATGGTGTGTTATTATGCGCTAGGTAAAAGTTATGACCAGCTCAATGATACAGAGCAAGCCTTTAACTACTTCAGCCTAGCAAATAGATTACAAATAAAACTTACTCAGTTTAAAACCAGTGACTTAGTGCCTTTTTATCAGCGTATAATAGAGCAAAATACCGAAGAGCTAATAGATGCTAGAGACAAATCATTCACAGGCACCATTACACCCATATTTATTATTGGTATGCCAAGAAGTGGCTCAACGCTAGTAGAACAAATGTTGGCAAGCAATGATGATTTTGCAAGCTTAGGTGAAGATGCCAGTATCAGTAATCAGGTTGTTGCATATCTTGAACAACAAACACAGCTCCCCTACCCAGATTGCTTAGCAGAGCTAAACCAAGGGCTAATTAACAATGCCCGTAATATTTATATTGAACGAATAAAACAAGCGCCAGTTGTGCGGCCCTTTATGATCAATAAGCTGCCTGCGAACTATCAGTCACTTGGTTTGATTTACTTACTCTTTCCTAATGCCAAATTTATTAATATGCAGCGAGAGTATGATGCAATTGCTTGGTCGGTGTTTAGCAACTATTTTGCTGAAAACGAACCTTACTTTTGTTCTCTCCCAGAGTTTAAACAGTATTTTGATTTGTATCAGCAGTTAATGGAACATTGGCAAAACGTAATGCCAGAAGCAATTTTTGATTTAAGCTATGAAGCACTTGTCAGCGACAGCGAACAAACACTAACAGCGCTGTGTAAATTCTTAAACATTGAGTACAGCAAGCAGTTTTTAAATTTTTATAAGTCAAAAAAACCGGTGGCAACGCTCAGTAAAACGGCTGTAAGGCAGCCGTTAAGTGATAAAGCATTAGAGAAATACAAACGCTACGAGAGCGCAATGCACACGCTTATGCGTGAGTCTCAAACCAATTCAACAAATCAACAAACTGATCAAAACGCGCCTGTGGGTGAGTAAGCATATTTATGTGATCATAATCGACCTTATGCCCAAATTTACGGCCATAAATGGTCATCGTTTGCTTGCCGATGCCCGACTCTTCCATAAACTTTTCAATATCAATAGGCTGGCATAGCGCTTTATCTTTAATTCCCGCCACATGCATAATGGGTGGCAGTGCCTTATCAGCTAATGCGTTGGCGTAATCAAAGCCATCGTCTGTATCGACCCAAGGTTTACGCTTAGCCCATTGCATACTTTGATAATGTGATTTACGGGTTTCATCATCACTGCCCCACTTCAGCTTTTTAGCCGGAACAAAGCCATGCTTACGGGCAACTAAGGGTGCCAAGCCATACCAAATTAAATTACCTTGAATATACTTACTCGGATGATGATTATACAAAGACCGTTTAGAACCAAAATAGCCGCAGGCTTTCACATCATCAATCAACTCAGGAAAACGGGCAAACACACTGTTCATTAACACCCCGCCCCATGAGTGAGCAACCCAATAACGAGCAGGCTCGCCTTCAAGTTGTTTAATTTTATCTAGAAATGCGGGGATATCTTCTAAAATAGCCTCAGTTTGTCCATAGTTTGCATGCTTTGAAATCGCAGGTTTACTTTCACCACGACCACGTAAATCAGCCACATAGCAAGTATAACCATGCTCAGCTAAAAAAGGGGCTAAGCCTTTATTGCTGTGAGTGTAAAAGATTTTGCCATTTTCAACGGCACCATGCATAAAAAACACCGCAGGGCCCTTCGCATCAGTTTTGCTAATACGGCGTAAATGTAAAGTTTGGTTCTCAGCGAGTTTGATAAATACTGATTCTTGTTTAATCGTCACGTTTGACCTTTTTATTCTTATAGACTCATCGTACCAGCATCAAATTACGCCAGTCTATCCAGCAAAGCAAGCATTATGAAATGATAATCAAGGAACCGTTTTGACGTATGAAAGGGCTAAAGTAACCATTATTGTTAAACCTTACGGCGCTTTTCTAAAGCGCCGATATCAAGCCTAACTCAATGTGCCGCCATCACTAAATTTGAAGCAATCAAATGGCAAACCGAGCATAACGCTTTATAAAATACTCGCTAATATTTTAATTTATAAGATAACTTCATCCTTTGGATGATGGATTCCATCGTATATTTTAACTGGCTCTAAATCATAGGGGTTAACACCATCGAGACAAGCAACATTGATTGCAAATTGATGAGGGTTAGAACGCCTTTGATGATGAGTATATATTCCACATGTTTTACAAAAATAGTGTTTTGCTGCCATGGTGTTAAATTGATAGAGGGTTAAGTTATCTTCGCCTTTAATAATTTTCAGGTTTTCAAGCAAAACAGAAGCAGCAATTGCTCCACGCTTACGACACATGGAACATGAACAACGACGCGGGTCTTCTAAACCATGAGGCATAATCAGCTCTAACTCAACGGTGCCACAATGACATTTAGCATTGTGTACTCTTTTTATTTCCATATTGCTACCTCCCTTCTGACACTACAAAATTTAGAGTTGGGAATTAAATTTGATATGCTTTATTTCACCCTTATTCGCATATTTTAAGTATGGTAAAAATAATCTGTTCGGCCCCGTCACCTATCTCATTTACCAATAAAATTCTCTTCAATTCATTTTATGAACTTTTCCCGAGTTTATTTTGGGTTAGAAGCTTTTTTCTTGTATCTACTTTTTAGGACGTAACATACGTTTAAGGGTGTTATCTGCCAAAATATAATGGTGAAACAATGCAGCCGCGGCATGAAAGCCGATTAAGTAATAACCTAACTCGCCGACTGTTTCATGTATTTCTTTTATAGACTTACCCAACTCTTTGTTTTCACTTGCTAATGCAGGAAGCTCTATACCGAAAAATGGCACTGGTTTTCCTGACATACTCAATATTAACCAGCCTGCTATTGGCATCGCCAACATAAACACATAAAGCGCAATGTGTACTAATTTAGCTAAAGCATCTTGCCATTTAGCAGGCGTAGGCTGTATTGCGGGTATCGGACCTGCCAATACACGCATAACTATCCTCACAACGACTAAAGCTAAAACTGATAAGCCCAACATAAAGTGCCACATTTTAAAAGCATCGCGGGTTTCAGTACCTTTATCAAATAATTCACGTAGCTCAATACTAGCGAAAACCGTCACAATTAAAATAAACATAAGCCAGTGTAAGGCAATTGAAATAGTACTGTAATGAGTTGTTGTATTTTTAAAATTCATAATGCCTCGTTTGTACAGAAACGCATTCACAGTAGTACATAGTTTATATGCGTTTGAAATTCGTGGATTTAGTGTAGCGTTCAATCATTGTTACTTTAATGATCTGAAACATAAACAAGTTATAAATTATCTTGTTTATTTTTTACCTAGTATCTCACTCTACTTTGCTAAC
>NZ_JAKEVN010000155.1:0-6828 GCF_022398505.1 Pseudoalteromonas sp. Isolate3
TCTTGGTAGAGAAAGTGGCTGGGATACCAGGATTTGAACCTGGGAATGGCAGGATCAAAACCTGCTGCCTTACCGCTTGGCGATATCCCAACGCTAAACTTGAAGAGTTTTAGTTCTACTTAAGAACATGGTGCGGAAGGAGAGACTTGAACTCTCACAACCGAAGTTACTGGAACCTAAATCCAGCGCGTCTACCAATTCCGCCACTCCCGCATCAAAGAATTTGCTATTTTCAACTCTTAGCTAGAGACATTCTTCAACACTTTCTTGGTAGAGAAAGTGGCTGGGATACCAGGATTTGAACCTGGGAATGGCAGGATCAAAACCTGCTGCCTTACCGCTTGGCGATATCCCAACAAAGAATAATTTGATAGTTTTGGTTCTTATCAAGAACATGGTGCGGAAGGAGAGACTTGAACTCTCACAACCGAAGTTACTGGAACCTAAATCCAGCGCGTCTACCAATTCCGCCACTCCCGCATCAAAAGGGTTGCTACTTTCAACTCTTAGCTAGAGACATTCTTCAACACTCTCTTGGTAGAGAAAGTGGCTGGGATACCAGGATTTGAACCTGGGAATGGCAGGATCAAAACCTGCTGCCTTACCGCTTGGCGATATCCCAACAAAGAATAAGTTGATAGTTTTGGTTCTTATCAAGAACATGGTGCGGAAGGAGAGACTTGAACTCTCACAACCGAAGTTACTGGAACCTAAATCCAGCGCGTCTACCAATTCCGCCACTCCCGCATCATTTGTACTTAAAAGTACTGGTAGTTATTTTAAACTCTTCATTGAGTACAGTTTAAACTCCTGTAGAGCCATTCTAAAGAAAGAATGGTGGCTAAGACGGGATTTGAACCTGTGACCCCATCATTATGAGTGATGTGCTCTAACCAACTGAGCTACTTAGCCATTGTGGCTGGGATACCAGGATTTGAACCTGGGAATGGCAGGATCAAAACCTGCTGCCTTACCGCTTGGCGATATCCCAACAAAAGCTTGATAGTTTTAGTTCTTATCAAGAACATGGTGCGGAAGGAGAGAATTGAACTCTCACAACCGAAGTTACTGGAACCTAAATCCAGCGCGTCTACCAATTCCGCCACTCCCGCATCATTTGTACTTAAAGTACTGGTAGTTATTTTAAACTCTTCATTGAGCAACAAAAAGAATGGTGGCTAAGACGGGATTTGAACCTGTGACCCCATCATTATGAGTGATGTGCTCTAACCAACTGAGCTACTTAGCCATCTTTTTTGTTAGCACTTCATCGCTGAGTGCGGGGCGTATTATGCTGATATGACCTAAATCCGTCAACACCTTTTTTGCAAAAAAACGCTTATCTGTGTTTGTTTGCGCTAAAATTAAGCTAAGTGGCTAAATTTCATTTGAATTGCTGTTTTTTTGACAGCTATTTGCCAATTTAAAACTGTAATCTGCTTTGAGGTTGTTATTACACTGATTTAAATCTGATTGATTTTTAAACAAAAATCAAGTTGCAAAATTAGTTAGTGTATTCTTTTAGGCTGTTTAATCGCATAAAAGTCAAAGTTAAGGGTTTTCAATAAGCACTTTAGCTAAAAATAGTTTGCACTTTTACCTATTATTGGTTCATTAATTCAGCAATAGGGTAGATTGAATTGATACTGACCTTATTAACTTTATGGTTAAACTGTTGTTGAGATCAGCTTGCTTAACTCATATGTGTAAAAATACGATTTGCAATCAATACACGTAAATTAAAGAACATTAATCCCCTAAAGTGACAGGCATCTTTAAGGCTAGCATTATCTACAAAGCTAGCAAAACTTAGGTAATAAAAAAGGCTCGTAATAACGAGCCTTTTAAAATAAAACTAGCGAAAATGCTTATACGTTAAATAAGAAGTTCATTACATCACCATCTTTAACGATGTATTCTTTACCTTCTTGGCGCATTTTACCTGCTTCTTTAGCACCACTTTCACCTTTAAACGCAATGTAGTCATCAAATGCGATAGTTTGTGCACGGATAAAGCCACGCTCAAAGTCAGTGTGGATTTTACCCGCAGCTTGTGGCGCAGTTGCACCTACAGGGATTGTCCATGCACGTACTTCTTTTACGCCTGCAGTGAAGTATGTTTGTAATTTAAGTAACTCGTAACCACCGCGGATCACTAAGTTAAGACCTGGCTCTTCTAAACCTAAGTCAGCCATAAATTCTAATTTATCTTCTTCTTCAAGCTCAGATAACTCAGATTCAATAGCAGCACATACTGGAATAACAACGGCATCTTCTGCAGCAGCAATTTCACGTACTTTATCTAGGTAAGGGTTATTTTCAAAACCATCTTCTGCTACGTTAGCAATGTACATAGTTGGTTTAATTGTTAAGAAGTTAAGAGGCTTAATTGCAGCCTGTTCTTCTTTTGTTAGTTCTAAAGAACGTAACGTTAAACCTTCATCTAGATGTACTTTCACTTTTTCTAAAACAGCATTTTGTTCTTTAGCGTCTTTGTCGCCGCCTTTAGCTTTTTTAGCATTACGTAAAATGGCTTTGTCAGCACTGTCCATATCAGCCAGTACTAATTCAGTGTTAATTACATCAATATCATCAGCAGGGTCAATTGTGCCAGCAACGTGAACAATGTTTTCATCTTCAAAACAACGAACAACATGACCAATCGCATCTGTTTCACGAATGTTTGCTAGGAACTGGTTACCTAAACCTTCACCTTTAGATGCACCTTTTACTAGACCGGCAATATCAACGAATTCCATCGTCGTTGGTAAAATACGCTGAGGATTTACGATAGTGGCTAAATCATTTAAGCGCGCATCAGGAACCGGTACCACACCCGTATTTGGTTCGATGGTACAGAAAGGGAAGTTAGCGGCTTCAATACCCGCTTTAGTTAGTGCATTAAATAGTGTTGATTTACCAACGTTTGGCAAACCAACGATGCCACATTTAAAACCCATAGTAAGATACCTTGTGTAATTTCATTAAAACGGATTAAGGTTTAAATGAATGTAGTCTGTTTTGTGCTTTTAACACACCATCTTTTGCAAGTATTTCCATACAACGAACTGCTTCGTCAACGGCGGCGTCCATTTTTTCTTGATCGTCTTTCGCAGCTTTACCTAGCACCCAGCCTGTTACCATTTCTCGGTGACCAGGATGACCAATGCCAATACGAAGACGCATGAAATCTTTTTGGTTTGCCATTTTCGCAATAATATCTTTTAAACCGTTGTGACCGCCGTGGCCACCACCTTTTTTAAGTTTTGCAACCCCTGGTTCTAAGTCCATTTCATCGTGTGCAACGAGAATGTTCTCTACAGGAATTTTAAAGAAATTAGCGAGACTACTCACCGCTTTACCACTTAAATTCATATAAGTCGTAGGGATCAGTAATTTAAATTCTTGGCCTTGAATAATCACTTTGCCAGTGAGGCCGTGATATTTTGGATCATGTTTGAGTGTGCAGTTATAACGTGCAGCCAGTTCTTCGATGAACCAAGCACCTGCATTATGGCGTGTATTTGCGTATTCGGGGCCTGGATTAGCCAGGCCCACAAGCATTTGAATAGAATTCAAGGTGTTTACACCTTAAAAATTATTCTGCAGCGTCTTCTGAAGCTTCGTCTTCAGCAGGAGCTGCTTTGTTAGCTTTGATAGTAACAACTGACTGATCGTGATCAGCGCCTTTAGCTAGCTCAACAGATGAAACACCTGAAGGAAGTTTAAGGTCAGAAAGGTGGATTGAATCACCTGCTACTAGATCAGCAACATCAACTTCTACGAACTCAGGAAGTGACTTAGGAAGACACGTGATTTCGATTTCAGTTAATTGGTGAACAACTGTGTTGCCTGCTTTAGTTACTTTGTCTTCACCGATGAAGTGTACTGGCACTTTAGTGTGAAGTTTGTGAGTAGCATCTACACGTTGGAAGTCTAAGTGAGTGATCTTAGGCTTGAACGGGTGACGTTGAATATCTTTAAGGATAGCTTCAACTGACTCGCCACCGATGTTTAAAGTAAGGATATGCGTGTAGAAACCTTCGTCTTCTTGCGCTTTGATCATATCTTTGTGTGCAAGAACGATTGATGCAGCTTCTTTGTCAGCACCGTAAAGGATTGCAGGAACTTTATCTTCACGGCGTAGGCGGCGGCTCGCACCAGTACCTGTTTCTGTACGTAATTCTGCATTGTATGTGTAAGTTGACATAATGTCTCCAATAATTAATAGTCTTAGGGCCTTTGCGACCAAGGTCCCCAGCCAAAAGGCGCGCTATCATACCACCCCTTTCAGGGAAAATAAATAACGACTACAAAAAAAGCACCTAGGCGGTGCTTTTTATAGTATTTCAGTGACTTTGATTAGTGTTCAAACATCGCTGAAATAGATTCTTCGTTGCTGATACGACGGATTGTTTCAGCAAGCATATCTGCAAGCGTAAGCACTTTGATTTTATCAATTGCTTTAAGCTCATCAGTTAATGTAATTGAGTCAGTTACGATAACTTCGTCAATCACTGAATTACGGATGTTCTCAGCTGCATCACCTGAAAGCACAGGGTGAGTTGCGTAAGCAAATACGCGTTTTGCACCGTGCTCTTTAAGTGCTGCCGCTGCCTTACATAAAGTGCCACCGGTATCGATCATATCATCAACGATGATACAGTCACGACCTTCAACGTCACCAATAATGTGCATTACTTGTGAAACGTTTGCTTGCGGACGACGCTTGTCAATAATAGCAAGGTCTGTGTCGTTTAATAGCTTAGCGATTGCACGAGCACGAACAACACCACCGATGTCAGGAGAAACAACCACAACATCATCGAAGTCGCGTTCTTTCATATCTTCAAGTAGCACTGGGCTACCAAATACGTTATCAACTGGTACGTCGAAGAAACCTTGGATTTGTTCAGCGTGTAAATCAACCGTCAGAACGCGGTCAACCCCAACACTTGAAAGGAAATCTGCAACTACTTTAGCTGTGATTGGAACACGCGCAGAACGCACGCGGCGGTCTTGACGTGAGTAACCAAAATAAGGAATAACTGCGGTAATACGTCCAGCAGATGCACGACGTAGGGCATCAACCATAACGATAAGCTCCATCAGGTTATCGTTAGTGGGGTTACAGGTTGATTGGACAATGAAAACGTCAGAGCCACGAACATTTTCATTAATTTGAACACTGATCTCACCGTCACTAAAACGGCCAACAACAGCATCGCCTAATTCAATATACAAACGTTTTGCAACTTTTTGAGCTAGCTCAGGTGTTGCGTTACCAGCGAAGAGCTTCATGTCAGGCACGGTAGGGTTCCTCAGGCACTGAATTTTGGGACTAACAGGCTATGGTAGGCACCAAAGCAGGTTAACATTTACTTGTACGTTACTTCATTTCAAAGTGAGCATTTAATGCTGTATGAGCAGGTGAAAGTGTAGCACTACTTGCAACAAAACCTGTCCATTTTTCTGGTAATTGAGCTAAAACTTGTTGTGCTTCTGCCTCGGTTGAAAACTCAGCAAAGCAGCAAGCGCCTGTACCAGTCATCTTTGACGGTGCGTATTTTAGCAACCACTGCAGGGCTTTTTCAACCTCGGGGCAGAGCTTTTTAACTAAAGCCTCACAATCGTTGCCTAAATTTTCTATTTGCCAGTCTGCTTTTAGCTTGGGAGTGTCGCGTTTTAAATCAGGGTGAGTAAAAATTTTCGCGGTGCTGACATGTTCCCCTGGATGAATAACACAAAACCAGCTTCGCGGTAATTCAACATTTTCTAACTGCTCGCCAATACCATGAGCAATCGCGCTGTGACCATTAATAAACACCGGAACATCGGCGCCTAATGTTACTCCAAGTTTTGCTAACTCTGCGAGTGATAAATCACAGCCCCATAGCTTATTGAGAGCTAATAGGGTAGTGGCCGCATCGGATGAACCACCACCGACGCCACCGCCCATAGGCAAGCGTTTTAATAATTCTATAGAAACGCCTTGTTGGCAATCACAATGCTGTTGTAATAAACGGGCTGCTTTGTATATAAGATTGTCTGTTAACTCAATGCCGCTGGTATCACCCTTTACATTTATGTCCAGATCATTGGTCACTGTAAATGTTAAGTCGTCACCAAATTCTAAAAAGGTAAATAAAGTTTCTAGTTCATGGTAGCCATCTTCACGGCGACCATTTATATGAAGAAATAAATTAAGTTTTGCTGGTGCTATTAAAGTTAGCGGGGCGGTTGAAGCTTGCGTCATTATTAATTTAACTGCCAATCATTAAGTTGAATTTTAATACGAATTTTTTGGTTTTTAAGGCTTAGCTTAACAGGAAGCCAATAGCCATTATGTTTGATGTAATTTGAATAGCTAATCTGCCATTGCTGACCATCTTGAGCTTGCCATATAAGTTTTTTTAAACGACCTTGCTCATCAAAGCTGGCTTGTTCGTTTTCTACAGTTCCTTTTAGCCATTTTGCCGCGTTATCTAATGGGATTGAAAAACCTGTTAGGCGATATAATAACATTGAGGCATCACTATCTGTATAAACATCGCCGTCATATTCAAGTTCAGCACCTTGTGCATTTTGTTTTAAAGATAGGATGCGAGTACCAATAAAACTGGTGAGTACCATTTCACTGTGCTGCTCATCGTGCTGCCAATTTAAATTGGCGGATTGGCGTTGCTCTGTACTAATAAATGCCATTTTGCCTTGTACTTGCCACTGAGCTTGTTGTTCTAATCGGCTTTTCCAGTCGGGATAAATGTAATCAACTGTTGAAATTTTTTGCGCACAGCCACCTATAAATAAAAAAAATATGAATAAAAT
>NZ_JAKEVN010000156.1:0-6651 GCF_022398505.1 Pseudoalteromonas sp. Isolate3
CTGTCATTTGTTGTGTAACATTAAATCAACAAAGGTTGAGATGATTTCGCATTCAGATAATAAAAATAATGCGATTTAGATAAAAACTAAACGAAGGCTAGGGGTCGTTAAATGATGGCGAAGAGTGTGAATGAGGACCAATTGTTTATTGGTATTGATGGTGGCGGAACGAAATGTCGAGCAACTATCTACTCTGTTAAACAAGGTGTATTAGGAACTGGCCTAGGTGGTCCTGCAAATCCATTACATGGTTTGGAACGTACTCTCGAATCAATTATGGTCTCAACACAATTAGCGCTTCGTGATGCTGGTTTACCACTTGATACAGTTCATCAGCTTTATGCCGGCTTAGGTCTGGCGGGTGTTAACCTACCTAGCTTGTATGACAAGATTATGGAATGGGAGCATCCATTCAAACAAATGTTCCTCACGACTGATTTACATACTGCTTGCATTGGTGCACATGAAGGCAGTGATGGTGCGGTGATTATCACTGGCACGGGCTCTTGTGGTTTTTCATGTGTAAATGGTCGTACAACTAACTTTGGTGGTCATGGTTTTGCCCTAGGAGATAAAGGCAGTGGCGCATGGATGGGTCTTGAAGCAATAAAAGCGACCTTGCTAGACCTTGATGGTCTAGGCGAATCAACAAATTTAACTAAAGTGATCACTGAGCATTTTGCTGCTGATAATGCGATGGCAATTGTTGAGCAAATGTCTGGTCAGCCTTCGAGCAGTTTTGCTAAATTAGCCCGTTATGTATTTGAAGCAGCCAATAACAATGACAAAGTTGCCGTTGCGATAGTCAAAGAAGGCGCAGATTACGTGAGCAAATTAGCGCAGCGCTTACTTGAGAATAAGCCTCCACGTTTATCTATGATTGGCGGTTTAGCTGAGCCTCTGAATAAGTGGCTTGCAGAAGATATTGCTAAACGAGTTGAGACACCTATTCAACCACCTGAAATGGGCGCTGTTTATTTTGCTCAGCAATCTGTACTAGAACAAAGTCAAGAGGTAGGTTTGTAATGACGATTTATCATGCGAGTAAATTGTTTACCGGTGAAGAATTTTTATCAGATGTGTATTTTAGCGTCGACAATGGTGTCTTTAAACGTGTTGAAGCACATGCTGATGCTGTTGAATTAACAGGTTTAGTCACCCCTGGTTTTATTGATGTTCAAGTTAATGGCGGTGGCGGGGCATTTTTTAATGCAGAACAAACGCCAGATTGCTTAGATAGAATAGCCAAAGCGCATGGTCAGTTTGGTTCAACAGCGATTATGCCAACGCTTATTACCGACAAAGTAGAAGTAATGGCAAAGGCCGCTGATGCAACCGCACAAGCAATTGCTGAAGGGGTTCCGGGCGTTATGGGCGTGCACTTTGAAGGGCCACACCTTTCCTTTCCTAAAAAAGGTACCCACAGCGAGCAATTCATTCGTCCAATCACAGAGCAAGAATTTGCAATTTATGCACGCCAAGATCTAGGCATTAAAATCGTTACCTTGGCTCCTGAGAATGTTAGTGCTGATGATATCGCTCGCTTAGTTGAGTGTGGCGTAAAAGTATCTATTGGCCACACTAATGCGGACTTTGCGACTACCAATGCAGCACTTGCTGCTGGTGCTGATGGATTCACCCACTTATTTAATGCTATGTCAGCATTTACATCACGAGAACCGGGTGTTGTTGGTGCAGCACTTTGGGATGATAACAGCTGGTGCGGCTTAATTGTTGATGGTCATCATGTACACCCATCATCAGCAAAATTAGCAATTCGCACCAAGCAGCGCGGAAAAATTATGTTAGTCACAGATGCAATGCCACCTGTGGGTACTGACGATATGGAGTTTGATTTCTTTGATGGTCGTAAAGTCATTCGTACTGGCGATCGATTAAATTCAACTACCGGTGAATTAGCAGGCAGCGTACTTGATATGGCAAGTGCGGTGCGCAACACAGTGAATACATTGGATGTTAGCCTTGCTGAGAGCTTACGTATGGCATCACTTTATCCTGCACAATATTTAGGTTTACATAAAAAAGGTCGCTTGCTGAGCGGGTTTGATGCTGATTTTGTTGTGCTAGATGATAATCAATATGTAAAAGCGACATATATAGCTGGTAAAGCTTTGTAAGAACTTCCCTGGAAAAATCCCCGCCGAAGTATCGCGGGGCTTTTTGTATTAAAGGTAAACAATGACAACAACACAACCAACAAGAAAACGTTTGGCATCGCTGGATGCATTGCGTGGCATGGATATGTTTTGGATATTAGGCGGACAGTCACTATTCGCAGCGCTATTCGTTTTAACAGGCTGGACTGGCTGGAAAGTTTTTGAAGCACATACAGTACATAGCGTCTGGCATGGCTTCACATTTTACGATCTGATTTTCCCATTATTTATCTTCTTATCGGGTGTGGCGATGGGGCTAGCCCCGAAACGCATTGACCATTTGCCTTTTGAGGAACGCAAAGTTTATTACCGTAAGGCGGGAAAACGCCTTTTACTATTGTGTTTATTAGGTATTTTGTATAACCACGGCTGGGGCACTGGGATGCCAATGGCTTTGGATGAAATTCGCTATGCCAGTGTGCTTGGGCGAATCGCCATTGCATGGTTCTTCTGTGCTATGTTGGTTTGGCACACCAGTTTACGAACGCAAATTATAACCGCAGCGACTATTTTAGTGGGCTATTGGTTACTGCTTTGTTTTGTGCCTGTGCCAGGCGGCAGTGCTGGTGACCTTTCAGCAGCAGGGAGTTGGAATGCATGGTTTGATGCACACTTACTGCCAGGTATTAGTTATCAAAACCGTGTGGTAGACCCAGAAGGTGTATTGTCGAATATCCCAGCGATTGTCAATGCTTTAATGGGCGTGTTTGCAGGTCAATTAGTCGCCCGTGCTCAGCAAATTGGCGAGTGGAAAATGACCGCATTATTGTTTGCTGCAGGGATTGTAAGTGTCTGTTTAGGTTGGTTATGGGACTTACAGTTCCCAGTAAATAAAGAGCTTTGGAGCAGTTCATTTGTGCTTGTAACGGTTGGTTGGAGTGCCATGTTGCTAGCCGTATTTTATGCACTGGTTGATATTCTGCCGGGCCAGCGCGCCGCGTATCCTTTTGTGATCATAGGTGCAAACTCAATTATTATTTACTTAGCGTCAAGTCTTGTGAATTGGGGTTATGTAAGCCAAAGCGTTTTTGGTGGTGTGGTTCGAGCTGTGCCAGAGGTATGGCAACCCCTGATGGCGGTGATTGCGTTATTAGCAGTACAAATGCTGGTATTGCATTGGATGTATCGCCGTAAGATCTTTGTTAGTGTTTGATAATTATTAAACACTAACAAAAAGAGTAATTTTTTATTCACTTTTACTTTACAAAGGTAAAACTAGAAGTGATAATGACAGCGTTGTCATAATGGTTATAGCTACTGCATCGTATCCTGGCAGTGGTTTGATCTAAAACCCAGCTCGATTGCACGTGGGGTTGGGTTTTAGGTCCCATTTTTTTCCAACTTATAATTAGAGCTAATCGATATGCAAATAGTGATTCTTGATGATGCAGCCCAAGTTGCAGCTTATGGTGCCAACATCTTTGCTAAACAATTACTAAAAAAACCAGCATCAGTGCTTGGCCTTGCTACAGGTTCAACACCCGTTGCCTTGTATCAACAACTGATCGAAAAAAATAAAGCAGGCGATATTTCGTTTAGCCAAGCGACAACATTTAACTTAGACGAATACTTAGGCTTAACTGGCGAACATCCACAAAGTTACCGCTACTTTATGAATGAGCAGCTGTTTAACCATGTTGATATCGACAAACAGAACACCCATGTACCGCCGGGTGATGCAGTAAACCCGCTTGTTGCTTGTACTGAATACGAACAAAAAATCGCAGCAGCTGGTGGTATTGATATACAGCTACTTGGTATTGGCCGTAATGGTCATATTGGTTTTAACGAACCATCTTCAGGTTTGACATCACGCACGCGTGTTAAAACACTTACGAAAGCGACAATTGAAGACAATGCACGATTTTTTGCCGAAGGCGAATATCAACCACATTTATCAATCACTATGGGTATTGGCACCATTTTAGAAGCTAAAAAAGTGGTACTTTTAGCAACCGGTGCAAGTAAAGCAGATGCCGTTCACACCATGGTTGAAGGTCCGTTAATGGCTAAATGCCCAGCCTCAGCACTGCAACTTCATAAAGATGCCGTAATCATCATTGATAAAGCAGCAGCGAGTAAATTAGAAGATTTAGAGTTCTATCGGCATATTGAAGCTGAGAACCAAAAACTACAAGCGCATCTAGCGACCTTGTAAAATTGTGAGAGAGAATAAAAAAGCCCTGTTTGGGCTTTTTTTATGCCTGTAATAAATTGGGTTTATCATCCGCTTATGGTAGTTTTACTAAGTAAACTATTTTCAAGGAACGCCATGCTGAATTACTCTCAAATGCCATTGGATCGTGCATCAAACCGCCGCAAAGATCCTAAGTGGCTAAAGGCTCAAATGAATTCTCAGAGTCGCTGGTTATTAGTCAATAACAATCAAAGTTTATTTGTTAAAGACAGTCCTGAAGTGTGTTATTTACGCTTATCTCAAGTGGATCATCTCGATTTATCAAAAGGCATTTTATTGGGGTTAGACGACGATGATGTGGCTCATTTTGCATTAGATGTCAGCCATGAACCAGACTCACTTATTGAGCCAATGCTCAACGGCGCTGAGTTTGTTGATATTCGCAAGTTGGGCCCACAAGTTGAGCTTAAACAAGGCTCAATTGCAGCACTGGCAAGAGGCTTGTGTTTTTGGCACGCAACGCACCGTTTTTGTGGTCGTTGTGGTCATGAAAATAATATGGTTGAAGCTGGGCATTCGCGTTTATGTGAAAACCAAACTTGTCAGCATCAAACTTTTCCGCGAACCGATCCTGCCGTTATTATGATCGTTACGAAAACTTTTTCAGACGGAATAGAGCGTTGCTTGCTGGGCCGTCAAGCAAGCTGGCCTGAGGGTGTTTTTTCAACACTTGCAGGTTTTGTTGACCCAGGTGAAACACTAGAGCAAGCCGTTGCCCGTGAAGTAATGGAAGAAGCGGGTGTTGCTGTTACAGATATTCAATATATAGCTTCACAGCCCTGGCCATTTCCATCATCAATTATGTTTGGCTTTATGGCCACAGCAGTTTCAGAAGATATTCAGGTAGATAAAGACGAGTTAGACGATGCAAGATGGTTTAGCCGTGCTGAACTTAATGAATTCGGCCAATGGCATGAGCAGGGCAGCCATCTTAAACTAACCCGGCAAGATTCTATTTCTCGATTTTTGGTTGAGCACTGGCGCAACCTGTAAAGCACAGCTTGGACAAATTATGACAAAGACAAATAAAAATACCCAAATCGTCTCTGCAGGGCGTAAAAAAGCGTATACACAAGGGGTTGTGAACCCTGTCGTACAACGTGCATCAACTGTGGTATTTGACTCAGTTGCCGACTTAAAAGCTGCGGCTAAGAAACGTGGCGATAAAACTTTATTTTATGGCCGTCGCGGTACGACGACGCATTTTGCTCTGCAAGAAGCAATTGCAGAGCTTGAAGGTGGTGAGGGTTGTGCGCTTTACCCATCAGGTGCGGCTGCAATCAGTAATGCCTTGCTATCGTTTGTGAAAACGGGTGATCATATTTTAATGGTGGATACAGCTTATGAACCTACCCGTGATTTTTGTGACAAAATACTTGCTGGCTTAGGGATTGAAACAACCTATTACCCGCCGGGGATCGGCGCAGGGATTAGTGAGCTTATTAAAGATAACACCCGTGTATTGTTTTTAGAATCACCTGGCTCAATCACCATGGAAGTGCAAGATGTCCCAGCGATGGTTGCTAAAGCAAATGAGTGCGGTGTTATGACCATGCTAGATAACACTTGGGGTAATGGTCTGCATTTTAGACCGCTCGAGCATGGCGTTGATATTAGTATTCAAGCGGCTACAAAATACATTGTTGGTCACTCAGATGTGATGATGGGTGTTGCTGTTGCCAACAAAAAGTATTGGCCAACACTTCGAGAAAATTCATACCTACTTGGTCAATGTACCTCTGCAGATGATGCCTATTTAGCGCTACGTGGTCTGCGTACTATGGCTGTGCGTTTAAAACAACATGAACAAGCAGCCATAGAAGTGGCTAAATGGCTTGAAACACACCCTTTGGTTGATCATATTCGCCATCCAGCCTTTGCAACGTGCCCTGGTCATGAGTTCTTCAAACGAGACTTTGATGGCAGTAACGGCTTATTTTCATTTGTAATGAAGCAGGGTAATCAACAAGCGATTGATGCCTTTTTAGATAGCCTGCACCATTTTAAAATGGGCTTTTCATGGGGCGGTTATGAGAGCTTAGTCACGGCAAACTTGAGCATGAAAGGTCTTCGCTCTGAAACTGGTTGGTCGCAGGGCCCAGTGATAAGGCTACACATTGGTCTTGAAGATGTGGCTGATTTACTAGCCGACCTTGATCAAGCACTGGCTGTGTACGAAAGCCACCTCTAGGTTAAAGTTTATACTTTGTTACATAAGACCTGCTAGTCGGGTCTTTTTTTTCTGGTAATTCAAGCTGTTTCAACTTAGTGTAATTC
>NZ_JAKEVN010000157.1:0-6572 GCF_022398505.1 Pseudoalteromonas sp. Isolate3
GGATATGGATATGGATATGGATATGGATATGGATATGGATATGGATATGGATATGGATATGGATATGGATATGGATATGGATATGGATATGGATATGGAGGAACCCATTATAAGCCATGATATGCAGCTAAAAAAACAATTTACTGAGCTGAGCAACCTTAAAAAACAAAGGGCAGCTGTTTTAGCCAATATTCGCATTTTACAAAAAGAAAAGGCAGATAAAGAAGGCCTAACTCGTCAGAGTCTAAGTGATGAGCAGCTTTATTACCTTATCAGCTTAGCCCTTAATGAACCCGCGCCAGCAACTAAGATTTTACGGGCTTGTGCAAACGAGTTTCAACAGGATGAGAGCTGGTGTAATAAAGTTATTCGCTTTAGCCCCTTAAATGAGCAGGTTACAAGAGTTTTTCATAAGCTTGAGGCAGACTCAAACCCGCAACTAATCGGTTTGTTAAAAAACCGCTTATTCAGTAAACAAAGATTACTGGCGTGTTCTGATTATCGTTCATTTCTCAATCTACTGAAAAAGTGGTTACAATTATTGGCTATGGTTACGCAAAAAGATGCAGATCTTGAAAGTCTTCATTTGTTAAATGTAGAGCTCAAAGAGGAATTAAACCGTAAAAGCTCATGTCTTCTAATGATAAAACAGGGTGAGCCTAAGACGCATGCAGCCCTGTTAAAAAAGGAGATTCCTAGCATGACCTATAAGGCAATTTCTAAAGCTGTAGGTCTCAGTAGACAAACTGTTGCAAAGCACATAGACAAGGCGTAATAAGGTTGTTAATAACTGTAACTCTTTTTTTAATTACAGTTATTAATACACTCAAATTACTTCGCTTTGAATGCGGGCTGTATAAAACCAACTTTAGCGAACATATTAAAAATATAAAGTTCGCTAAAGCAAATCAAGCAAGTTTATGAGGTGCTTCGCGTTAAGAATTGAAAAGTATAAGTTATTGGTTGAAGTGGATATTAAAGTATTTCAATTCAAACCCAGCACTTCTTTGTTAATGTTTTTCCCTTTATACTTCCAATGTAATCCATACAACAATAAAAGCTTCGCTTATTGACGTAATACAACAAACGTACTTAGTGCTTTTATTGCAATTTTTCTTTTTGGTTTAACTGCTTGAAATACAGTCATGTAATGGGTAATGTTGATGGGCAAAATAAAACCATCGGTTATGTTGCTCAAGCATGGATGAGAATAATAAATACCACTTAAAGCTTTTAACGCATCTAATAATAAGTGGCTAAAATAATTATATAAACATTTAAATAGGCTCTACAGCCTATGCAGGGATAAAACAATAATGTTTGAACAAACTTTTAAAAACATTGACGATATTTTTCATAAAGACGCAGGCTGCTCTAGCGAATTAGACTACACAGAGCAATCGTCGTGGATGCTATTTTTAAAATACCTTGATGATTTAGAGTTTACTAAGTCTCAAGAAGCCGAATTGATGGCAGAAGACTACCGATACATTATCGATGAGAAATACCGCTGGAGTTCATGGGCTGCACCTAAAACCGCTAATGGTGAGTTTGATCACGACAACGCCTTAACTGGCATCGATTTAATGGATTTTGTTGATGGTGAGTTATTCCCTTACCTTAAAGGTTTTAAGCTACGTGCTAAAAGCCCGGACACTATTGAATACAAAATTGGTGAAATCTTTAGCGAGATCAAAAACAAAATTCAAAGTGGTTATTCATTGCGTGATGCGCTAGAGAAAGTAGATGAATTACGTTTTCGCTCACAAGAAGAAAAACATGAGCTTTCACACCTGTACGAAGTAAAAATTAAAAACATGGGCAACGCTGGTCGCAACGGGGGCGAATATTACACACCACGCCCATTAATCCGCGCCATGATAGACGTATTACAGCCACAAATTGGCGAAACCATATACGATGGTGCAGCAGGGTCGGCAGGCTTCTTGTGTGAAGCCTACGACTACCTCCGCCAAGGTGGTGCAAGCAACAAGCAGCTTTCAACCAGCGACTTAAAAACCCTGCAAGAAAACACCTTTTACGCCAAAGAGAAAAAATCTTTAGCGTACGTTATCGCCATTATGAACATGATTTTGCATGGCATTGAAGCACCTAACGTTATTCACACCAATACACTGGGCGAAAACCTACAAGACATTACCCCAAGCAACCAGCACGACATTGTATTAGCTAACCCGCCGTTTGGTGGTAAAGAGCGTAAAGAAGTACAGCAAAACTTTCCCATTAAAACCGGTGAAACCGCCTTCTTGTTTTTGCAGCACTTTATCAAGATGCTAAAGCCTGGTGGCCGTGCTGCCATTGTTATTAAAAACACTTTCTTATCGAATACCGATAACGCCGCCATTGCCTTGCGCAAAGAGTTATTAGAAAACTGCAACTTACACACCGTACTTGATTGCCCAGCCAAAACTTTTTTAGGCGCTGGGGTAAAAACCGTCGTGCTGTTTTTCACCAAAGGCGAGCCAACTCAAAAAACATGGTTCTATCAGCTAGACCCTGGCCGCAGCTTGGGTAAAACCAACCCGCTCAACGACAACGACTTAAAAGAATTTATCGAGTTACAAAAGGGCTTTGAAGACAGTGCTAAGTCTTGGTCATTAACAACAACTGAACTGGATGAGGCAACATGGGATTTATCGGTTAAAAACCCCAATCAAGCAGAAGAAGCCCCACTGCGTGAACCGCAAACCATTATTGAAGAAATCATCGCGCTGGATAAAGAGAGCGAAGCGATTCTGGGAAAGATTCAGGAGTTGTTGTGATGGAATGGCTGAAAACTACGCTGGGAGAAGTTTGCGATGTACGAGATGGCACACACGATTCTCCTAAATATCAAGAAAGTGGATACCCACTTGTTACTTCAAAGAATTTGAAAAATGGTAGAATTAATTTAGATAAAATCAAATATATATCTGAGTCTGATTTTACAAAAATAAATGAGCGGAGCGCCGTACATTTAGGAGACGTGCTCTTTGCGATGATTGGAACTATCGGTAATCCGGTGGTAATTAAATATTTACCGAACTTTGCTATCAAGAATGTTGCTCTCTTTAAGCCAAAGGAAATGTGCGATAGTCAGTTTTTGAAATATTATCTTGAATCACCTTACGTGATTGAGAAAATGGGTAGTGAAGCTAAAGGTACAACCCAAAAATTTGTTGGGCTGGGGTATTTGAGAAACTTTCCTGTAGACATCCCCCCTATCTCCGAGCAAAAACGCATCGTCGCCATTCTCGATCAAGCCTTTGCCGATATAGAACAAGCCCGCGCCAAGACCGAACAAAACCTCAAAAATGCCCGCGAGCTGTTTGAAAGCTATTTGCAGCAAGTGTTTAGCCAGCGTGGTGAAGATGTTCAGAGTGTTGAGTTGCGAGAAGTTGTAGATATTCTGACCGACTATCATGCGAATGGTAGCTATAAAGTGTTAAAGCAACATGTTGAGCTAAAAGAGCAGGAAGATTTTGCTTGGATGGTGAGAAGTACTGACTTTGAAAAAAAATTCAAAAATAACAAGCGATATATTACTGAGCATGCCTACAACTATTTAACCAAGAGTAAGTTATTCGGCGGTGAAATTATTATGAGTAAAATTGGGAATGCAGGAAAGGTATATTTTATGCCTGAAACTGATAGACCCTGCTCTTTAGCGATGAATCTATTTTTAATTCGTTTGGATCCATCTAAAGCGAATAATGAATATATTTACCGCTATTTAAACTCTAGCAGTGGAAAGGCCCAAATAGCCCCAAGACTTAAAGGTGCGGCAACACAAACAATTACTAAAGATAACGTGAGAAGCCTTCAAATTCCTATGCCTTCTTTAGATGGGCAGCAGAAAGCTGTTGAAACGCTTAAGAAGCTGGAGAAAGAGATTGAGAATCTAGAAGGTCTTTATATGAGAAAGCTAGATAATATCGACACCCTAAAAAAATCCATCTTACAAAAAGCTTTTTCAGGTGAGTTGACCAAAGAAAAAGAAGGAGCGGTGGCCTAATGTCACAAGCAAGGACGCGTAACGAAGCCGATACAAGAGCGGATTTAATTGATCCTAAATTAGTCGCTGCCGGTTGGGGGGAAGTTGATAACAGCTTTATTCGTCGCGAGCTTATTTGCCCAGGCCAAATTATGGCGGGGGGCAAACGCGCTAACAAAGTGCCTTGCGATTATGTGTTGGTATATAAAGGCCGTAAGCTTGCCGCAGTAGAAGCCAAAAAAGAAAGCCTGACTCACAGCGAAGGTGTGCGCCAAGCCAAAGACTACGCAAAGCGTCTGCAATGCCGTATTGCGTATGCCACCAATGGCCATGAGATTTACCAGATTGATATGCTCACAGGTATTGAGACGCTGGTAGATGAATATATGTCTCCCCAAGCGCTTTGGGAGTTAACCTTTGAGCAAAAAGGCGATACACCAGAAGCCTCTTTTACCACCGCTTGGCGTGATGTGTTTTCTACTATTCCCTTTGAAGCCAAAGGCGATTGGGCACCGCGTTATTATCAAGAAAATGCAATTCATAATGCGCTTGAAGCCATTGCTCAAGGAAAAAATCGCATACTGCTTACACTGGCTACCGGTACGGGTAAAACGTGTATTGGTTTTCAAACAGCTTGGAAGTTGTTTCAAACCCGCTGGAGTTTAACCGCGCAGAAAGATATAAGCCTTGCGAAAAAGCGCCCGCGTATTTTATTTTTGGCTGATCGTAATATTTTAGCTAATCAGGCATTTAATGATTTCGGGCCGTTTGGTGATGATGCCATTGTGCGTATCACCCCTGAAGATATTCGTAAAAGAGGCGGTGTGCCGAAAAATGCTAGCGTATTTTTTACAATTTTTCATACTCTTATGTGTGGGCCTAAAACCGAATTAAAAGAAGCCACAACAGAAGAGGATGAAAATACACCAATCAAAAAGGCAGAAAACCCGTATTACGAACAATACCCAGCTGACTTTTTTGATTTAATTATTATTGATGAATGTCACCGTGGTGGCGCGAATGATGAAAGTGCATGGCGCGATATTCTTAACTACTTTGCGCCAGCTGTTCAGCTAGGTTTAACCGCAACACCCAAGCGTACCGATAATGCTGATACCTATGGTTACTTTGGCGAACCCGTTTACAGTTATACTCTAAAAGAAGGTATTAACGATGGCTTTTTAACGCCATTTAAAGTGTTACCCATTGTTGGCACTATGGATGAGTACAAGTACATAGAGGGAGATGGTGTTGTTGTAAAAGGCGATCCTGAGCCTGGTAAACTGTATAAAGAAGGTGACTTTAACCGCATTATTACCATACCTCAGCGCGAAGAGCGCCGTGTGCACTATTGGATGGATCGCTTTAATCCTAAAGAAAAAACCATCGTGTTTTGTGCAACACAAGTTCATGCCGGTATGGTGCGCGATTTTATCAATCAGTACGCAGTTAAAAAAGGCTGGACTACCAACACTAACTATTGTGTTCGTGTTACCGCTAACGACGGTGTAGCGGGTGAAAACGACTTAAAAACCTTCTGCGATAACGAAAAAACTATTCCAACAATTTTAACAACATCACGCAAACTCTCTACCGGCGTTGACGCGCGTAATGTACGTAATATTGTATTGATGCGGCCTTGTAATAACATGATTGAGTTTAAGCAGATCATAGGGCGAGGGACTCGCACATATGATGGGAAAGACTATTTTACCATTTACGACTTTGTAAAAGCGCATCATAACTTTGCCGACCCTGCTTGGGACGGTGAGCCGATCCCTAGCGAAGTATGCTCAGAGTGCGGCACAACTCCATGCCAATGTGAAGACACTGGCGGCGATGGTGCCGGTGAACAGAAACTGTGTAAGGTGTGTGAACAAAAACCATGTGTTTGTGAAAAGCCAGAGCCTGAAGGCTGTGAAAAATGCGGTGAAAGGCCATGTGTATGCGAAAAACTCGAAATAAAGCTCTCAGACGGCCGTACACGACAAATTAAGCATATTTCCTCAGCAATGTACTGGAGTGCAGAAGGTAAGCCGATTACAGCTAAAGAGTTTGTTGAACGTATGTTTGACGACTTACCGCGCTTTTTTGAAAACGAAGATCAACTACGCGAAATTTGGAGCGACCCAACCACTCGCGAAAAGCTATTAGAAGACTTAACTGAAGCGGGTTACGATAGCGAAAAACTCGACAGCATGAAGGCCGTAATTGATGCTCAAGACAGCGATGTATACGATGTTTTATCGTACGTAGCGTATGCCTCAGAGGCACAAACACGCACCGAACGAGCCCAACAAGCAAAACCTAAAATAAACTCCGCATTTACTGACTATAAACAACAAGAGTTTATAAACTTTATATTAAGTAAATATATTGAAGACGGCGTTCAAGAACTCGCACCAAAAAAAATGCGCAGTTTAGTAGAGCTTAAATACAACACAATTAACGACGCCGCTATTGAGTTTGGTTCACCAGTTGCGATACGCGACACATTTATAGGTTTTCAGAAGTATTTGTATGCAAGGTGAATAGGAATTTCGCGAGTTATATTAAAGATGTCGATAATATCAAAATA
>NZ_JAKEVN010000158.1:0-6409 GCF_022398505.1 Pseudoalteromonas sp. Isolate3
ATTTATTAATATAGTTAAGGGCTATCGCAAGTTGATTTAAGTGTGCAGTTAGCTTTTCTTGTGCTTCATGCGCTTCCTTGAGTGTCACAAACTTAAAGTGTAAGAAATCGCCTGGTTTTAATTGTGCAAAGTGACGAAGATCTGCTTCGATCACTGTACCAAGTAATGGGTAACCCCCCGTTGTTTGCGCATCATTTAAAAGCACTATGGGTTCACCGTTTGGCGGTAACTGGATACACCCAGGAGCAACAGCCATAGATGGTAGTGAAATATCATGGCTGATATCACACTCATCACTTAATAGTCTTGTGCCCATGCGGTTGCTGTTAGGAGACACATGCCATGAATGATTAATAAAGTTTACTATGGTGTTTTTAGGTAGCAACGCGGCGTGTGGTGCAGCATGAATACGTATTTGCGTACTTTTAGGTGGAAGCATGGCGCCTAAACCAATTTTGGTCTTGTACTTAGGCGTAATTTGAAAGGTATCACCAGTTTGCAGTGCGTGACCGGTTAAACCACCAAAACCAGCTGAAATATCAGTTGAGTAAGAATCTAAAATAGGCTCTGGTAAATGCCACTCGCCGCCAATCGCAAGGTAACTTCTAAAACCATGGCGTGCTGCATTGAGCTTTAATACATCACCTTTTTTGATATAAAAACTCCATCCTGGTTCCACGGCATTGCCGTTCACTGTGGCTTTCATATCAGTGCCATGCAGTGCAATGTAATAATCATTATCAAATTGTATTTCAGCAAGGCCTAAGGTGATTTCGATTACTGGATTATTATCATCATTGCCGACTAAACGGTTCGTTATTATTTGCGCATAAGGGTCGATACAACCAGATTGACCAATTCCTAAGTGACGAGATCCTGTGCGACCTTGATCTTGTATAGACATTTGCATGCCAGGTTTGATGATAGTGATCATTTTAACACCTCCTGAATAACAAATTCTAAAGTATCGCCGGGCTCAATTGCGCATGGTGAAGCAGCATTAATATCAAATAATTTAAAATCTGCATGGCCGATAATCTGCCAGCCACCGGGGGAAGTTTCAGGGTAAATACCCGTTTGCTCACCGCCGATAGCAACAGAACCTTTTGGTACAGAAAGCCGTGGTTCAGCATGACGAGGTGTAAAAAGCTTTGGATTTAAACCATCTAAATAAGCAAAGCCGGGTTTAAAGCCTAAAAACAGAACATGGTATTTGGCATTGCTGTGCATTTGAGCAACATCGTCGACAGAGAGGTTATGATGCTTAGCAACATGCGCGATATCAGGCCCATATTCACCGCCGTAGCGCGTAGCTAACTTATGATGACGCGAATTAAAGTCACTAGATTTAAGTTCGTGCCATTGCTCAAGTAATCTTGGTAGCCAGCCTGCAAGTTGAGTTGGTTCTTTTAAATATAGGGTTAAATTATTATTGGCAGGAACTACATCAACAAAATCATCACTATTTTTACAGTACTGAGCTAATGCCCATATTTTCTTTTGTGTATTAAGTGTGTCGCTTCCTGTCACGTAGGCATCAAAAAAAATGCTGTGTGTAGTGAGCGCCATAATCTTTGGTGTGCTATTGGTCGTCGTCATTACTCATTAATCTTATTATTATCCCTTAATGCTTCTTAGCATATAGGCTGGATGTTGATGATGTAAATGTGTCTTTGGTGTTAATTAGAAAAACTCATGATAATCAAGTGGCTATAATTACTTATAGCCACTTGAAAAGTGCAATAGCAATTACTGTGCGTTATTTAATAACCAATTAGATAATAAACGTACACCGTAACCAGTTCCGCCTTCAGCTAGTTCATCTTTAGCTTTAGAGTTTAGCGCGTTGCCTGCAATATCAATGTGAACCCAGCGAGTTTCACCAGCAAAGTGTTGTAAGAAACTTGCAGCTGTAGTCGCCCCAGGGCCATGTGAGCCGATATTTTTTAGGTCAGCAATGTCTGATTTTAAGGCATCTTTGTAACCTAGTGGTAAACGCCATAGGTTTTCGTTTACTTGTTTACCAGCCACTGTTAACTGCTCAACAAGTGTATCGTCATCAGAGAATACCGCAGCATATTCATTACCAACAGCACGAATTTTAGAGCCTGTTAGGGTTGCAACATCTACCATAATGCTCGGCTTAAACTTGTCGCGGGCATACCACATTGCGTCACTTAGAACTAAGCGGCCTTCAGCATCCGTATTGACAATCTCAACGCTTAAACCTTCAGCAGTTCTAACTACATCACCCGGCGCTACAGAAAACTGTGACACCATATTTGCAGCCATGCCCATCACAGCAACTACGTTAGTATCGGCTTTTGCAAGTGCCATTGCTTTTACAGTACCTAGTACTGCTGCTGCGCCTGCCATGTCTGACTTCATGCGGGCAATTGATGCACCTGTTTTAATACTATAACCACCCGAATCAAAGGTAATACCTTTACCTATTAATGCGATAGGCGTGTTTTTATTACCTTGATAATGAGCAACAACTAAACGTGAACCTTCTTCACTACCACGACCAACCGCTTCAAGTGCGCCCATGCCAAGCTTTTTGATTTGCTTAGGTTCTAAAACAGTGATTTTAACACCTAACTTTTTAAGCTCTTTTGCAGCTTTTGCAAAATCAGCAGGAGTCATTTCTGTTGCAACTTCAGACGTTAAATCGCGCGCTAAAAAAACACCTTGCTCAATACTTTGCAGTAATTTGTGAGTTTTGACTGCTTGGTCTAAATTTTCAACATCAACCGTGTAGTTAATAACATGGCTGTCTTGTTCTTTTTTATATTGCTCAAAACGATGGTCACGTAAATTCGCACCATGAGCAAATTCAGCAGCGTATTTAGCATTGATTGCGCTGTCTTTTAACTCAGAAAAATCTAGGCTTACAGTTGCTTGTTTAGCAGACTGTAATTTAGCGTGAACATTACCACCCAGTTTTGCCATTTTTGCTGCATCCAGCTTCGGCTGCTCTCCTAAGCCAACAAGTAAGATGCGTTGGTGTTCGCTACCATTTGGCGCGATTACTTCTAATGTTTTGCCATAGCCAGCTTTAAAGTCACTAAACTCAATAACTTTGTTTAAGTGAGTTTGGGTTTCTGGTTTTAAATAATTAAAGTTAGCAACTTGGCTATCTGTATCTAAAAATAAAACTAAGGTGTTGTCGTTCGGTTTAATTGATTTTGCAAAAGTGAACTCTGCGGCATTCACTTGCGTAGCAAGTGTTAATCCTAATGCAATAGCAGATAAGCTGTGTGCAATTTTCATTTTTTAATATCCCAATGTTAAAAAGCTGTGTTTTACCGTAAATAAGGTTAAGAGTTAAATTGTTAGCGGTGAATCGCTGTTTGCATGCGTTTAAGTTGAAATTATTAATACCTATGCTCGGTCTCTATTAAATACAGGCTTTTACGAGGAAATTAGTATGACAATTAAGTCGATGTTACTGACACTATTCACTTGCAGTGCCATTTTTACCATCAGCCAAATTAAAGCTGAAACAATGCCAGATAATGCAACAGGGCATATCGAAACTATAGTGCTTGGCTCGGGTTGCTTTTGGGGAGCAGAAAAACGTTATGAAGCACTGGATGGCGTGTTAGATGCGGTATCTGGTTATGCTGATGGGCATGGATTTAAAGCAACTTACAAAAATATTACTCGTAGTTCTCGTCGTTTTGATGAAAACAATTACGCAGAAGTCGTTAAAGTGACATACAACAGCAACGAGTTAACAACACAATCACTTTTAAAATACTACTTTGAAAATCATGATCCGACTCAGCTAAATCGCCAAGGTAATGATATTGGTACTCAATATCGATCAACAATTTTGGCAAGTAATAAAGAGCAACTCGAGATTGCCAATAAGCTTAAAGATGAATATCAAGAAAAACTAACAGCAGCAGGGTTTGGCAAGATTGTAACTGTGATAAAACCGCTTGATGCGTTTTATGCTGCTGAGGATTATCACCAAGATTATTTAAAGAAAAACCCCAATGGCTATTGCCCTGATCATTCAACGGGCGTTGTATTCACACCAGTAGAAAAACAGCAGGTTGATAACACAGCCTTATTGGTAGGTAAGCAAATTGTAGTGATAGATGCTAAAGGTTACTGCCCATACTGTGAAAAATTCAAAAAAGACGTCGCCAATGAATACATGGGGTCAATCCCTATGACTTTTCGACATGCTGATCAGCTTGATGGTTTAAACATAAAAACTCCGACATGGGCGACTCCTACTTTACTATTTATTGAAAATGGCGAAGAGGTTTATGGCAGACAAGGTTATGTTAGTAAAGGTGAGTTTTACAAAGCGTTAGGCGCATTTAAGCTGGGTGACAGTGAAGCTTTTAGAGTGGCTTTTCATGCGACTACAGACAGCCCTTTTTGTAAACAATACGATATCTTTAAAAATACACCTGATGGAATTTTCATTGATAAGTTAAGTGATGCGCCGCTTTTTGACACCCGAGACAGATTCAATTCTGGCACAGGTTGGCTTTCATTTACTCATCCTGTAAAAGATAGTGTGACAATGCATGAAGATAACAGTTACGGCATGCAGCGAATTGAGCTTAAGTCAAAAAGCTCCGGCATTCACTTAGGTCATTTGTTCCCTGGTGAAGGGCCAAGAGGTAAAGATAGATACTGCATAAATGCTACAGTGCTTGATTTTGTGCCAAGAGATAAATCATAAAAGGTAATTGGTATAAGAAAACCAGCCGACATGGCTGGTTTTCTTTTAGCCTGATGACTTTTTACCACAATTTTAATTCCTGTTTAGCGAGATTTAAGTTAAACGACACCAGCTCGTTATTATTTAGCTGCACAGCTTCATAGAAATCGGCAATGGCTGCCGTATCATTTTTCGCCATTAGTCTGGCAATACCTCTATTACTTAATGCATAAGACGTCAGTTCATTACGTTTATAGTGTGGAGCATTGACCTTTTTAAGCATCGCGATTGCTTGAGAGCAATCTTGATCAGCTTTATCAAACTGCTTCAGTTTCACACTCGCAACGCAACGATTAAATGGCAAGATATAGTTGTTAGCTTCGTTCATTGTCTCTAAAGAATTATTAGCAAAGTTACCTTGCATAATTGCTTTTGAGCTTGCGTTATCGTCAACAACCATGAGTTTAAAGTCGTTGTTGTTGGCAAATACAAAATTTGAACAAACAAATAATATTAACCACAGGCAGGGTTTAAGATTTAATTTAAACATTGTTTTCTCCTTGTTAGTGTAAGCAATATGCTTACTCTATAAAGTTAGAAACACTGTATAAAACTGACAAACGAGATAATCGCACCCGTTAGGTGAAGAAAAGTATTCTATAAAGCAGATATTTAAGACGAAAAAAAGCCCGGTCAGAACACACAAGAACCGGGCTTTCGACAACAATTTGGTTGGGGTAACTTTTACAGCGCTAGGTTTTGTTTTGCGCGGCTTAAGTTATGGTTAACAAGTTCGTTTTTAGAAATTTGTACTGCTTCATAAAAGTCAGAAAGTGCAGCAGTATCGTTTTCAGACATGATGCGTGCGACACCACGGTTACTAAGTGCAAACGATGTTAATTCGCGGCGTTTGTAACCAGGTACTTTACTTGTGCTTAGAAGAGAAATTGCTTGAGTACACAGGCTTTCCGCTTCTGAAAAATTCTTTTCTTTAACGCTTAATGCACAGCGGTTGAAGGCAGTTTCGTATTGGCTAGTTGCATTGTCGTTAGTTTGAGCTTGCTCAATAACCATCAGTTTATAATCAGCTTGATCGGCTACTGCCATCGCTGAGCAAGTTAATAAAGAGCTAAGTGCAATAGTGGTTACAAGTGTTTTTAACATGATAGTTTTCCTCTGAATAAGTTGGTGTTTCTTGCCAACGAGTGAACTTTAAAATATTCCTATAAGCTAAACAAACGATTAAATTAAAACTGATAGATGAAGAAATTTAATCTATAGAGTAATTACTCAGTATTTGAGGTGTGGCGGGGTAGTAGAGGGGGGAATTTGAATATTAAAAAACCAGTTAAGCTATTAAACTTACACACTAATGTCATTGCTTTATTTCAGAGAGTGCCCCTAGCAAGTAGATTTGTAGGTATACGGCAGATATCTAGAAGAATGGCTATTACTTTAGAGCTATTTTCAAAACTAAAATATCTGCCGTATCATGTTGTTCTTTTAATAAAATAGTATTTCCGTTTAGTGCTGTTATTTGGCTACAAAACACTACGCAAAACTGTTGAAAATCATTACTTAGATTTTGAACACCTTGTTTATAATCATAAAAATTCATAGTAGGTGTCTGATTTTGTGTGTATTGATAGAAAAAACCATTTTCCTGTGGATAGACACTTAAAATAAAATGCTTATTATTTAAAAGGTTAGTGTCTCCATTGC
>NZ_JAKEVN010000159.1:0-6360 GCF_022398505.1 Pseudoalteromonas sp. Isolate3
ATATTTTTATTTAATTCAGCCTTAATTAAGTTTGTTATTTGAGCAATTATTATGTATGCTTGTCTAAATAACACAAACAAGGGTTATTCTCATGCGTGCTTTTAAAATAGGGATCTTAATCGCGTCCGCACTTACGGTTGCTACGTTTGTATCTTTTTCATCTGCCGATGAAGACGACTTTTTAGCAGCGGCGTCTAATTGCTCATGCAATACACTAAGCGCATCGTCATCTTCTGCTCAATGTATGAAAGCTGAACAAGAAACAGGATGGTTTTCTTGGTTAACTGGTGATAGCCGCAGCGCTCAATTCCATTATCTTGATTTACTTGAATTATTAACAAGTAGTGAAGAGTCAAAGAAAGTTAGCAGTTTAGGTTCTAAGTTCTAAATCGCATGAACAAATTCATTAGTGCATTGCAAAGTGTCTTCGCGGCATTTTTTGGTGTGCAATCAGAAGACAAACGTCAAGCTGACTTCAATGAGCATTCACTCAGTACTATCATCATCATCGCGCTCATCTTATTTAGCCTGTTTGTAGCAGCGATTTATTTCACCGTTTCTTTGGTGCTAAATACATAGCCATTAACTCATTCACTTTATTACGTGAACCGCCCTTCGGACTAATAGTTCGCTTCACCTGAATTTCATCAAGTGAAGCTTGGCTATAGATTTTACGAGTCCATACTGTATCGTGATTAGATATGAGCACTGGTGTGTTATTTTCGAATGCAGTTTGCTCAGCCAAATTAGCCAAGTTAGCCTGATCATCTAAATTGAAGCCACCTTTAGCGTAAGAAGTAAATGATGCAGTTTTACTCAAAGGCACATATGGTGGATCGCAATACACAACTGCATTATTAGGAATAAGCTTAAATACCTCGTCATAACCTAAACAAGTAAAGGTTGCTTGCTGCGCTTTTTCAGCAAAAAAGTGCATTTCTTTTTCAGGAAAATAAGGGCGCTTATATTTACCAAAAGGGACATTAAAAATACCTTTAAGGTTGTAGCGACACAAACCGTTATAGCCATGGCGATTCATGTATAAAAATAAAATTGCACGCTCATACACATCACTGCTTTGATTAAACTGAACACGATACTCATAATAGGCTTCAGGGTGGTTATTAAGCTCTACAAACAACTTCTTTGCATCGCTAATAAATTCATCAGGTGTTCGCTTTAGCTCAGTGTAAAGGTTGATCAGATCCGCATTGATATCGTTTAAAATATAATGCTTAAAGTCCGTATTAAGGAATACAGAGCCAGCACCAACGAAAGGTTCAACTAAGGTGTCAGCATCCATACTCGCTTGCTTCAAGCGGGTACGAATATCTTCAACTAGGCTGTATTTTCCACCTGCCCATTTAAGGAAGGCTCTGGTCTTTTGCTGCATCTGCTCTTAACTTCAATTCTGTGTTGCGCGATTTTACACTAATCAGTTTTAATTTACTGATTAAGTGAAGCGATTTCTTGTTTAATTTTACTTATTTTTTTATAAAATGGCTGATTTTTACGCACATTATCAGAAAGTGTTGTTACACCTTTCTTAGCTTCATTCAGTGTGGCATAACTGCCATAAGTTACAATCCACCAAGGCTTACCACTGCGTAGACTTCGGTATGTATTAACCTGCCCTAGCAAATCATTTTCACTAATAAATTTATCGCTAATTTCTGGTTTAGTAACCGCAAGTAATTGGATGACATAATGATCGTCTGGCTGAGTTAAATACCAAGCATTACCTTCAAGCGTTAGCTCAGATTCAGTAGTTTGCTCGAGCGCAGCTACTACCGGCTTAGTATTAGTATTTATCGCTGTCGCTATTTCCTCTGTGCTTTGCTGCTCGCTATCTTGTGCTGCATGTTGTTGCTCAGCAGGAAAAAGGCTATCGACAATCGCAGCAACATTATTGTCATGGATTTCGTTCTCATGACTTTCTTTTTCTGAAGTTTCTACTGGCGGTTGAGCAACTGGGGTGGTATTTACAGCATGTTCAGTAATGGCTTGCTCTGGTTTTGTTAGCTTATCTAACGCTTGTTCTGATACTCGCTCGTCACTTTCTACTTGCCTATTGACTATCGTCTCTGCGGGCAGCGCTGTTGCCACAGCGCTCACTGTATCTTGCTGATAATGCGCTTTCCACCACTCGGTCATATCCGCTTTATACAAAAAGCCAATAATTAACAACATTGTTGTGAGTAACAACAAAATTATATAAAGCAATTTGTAGCTTTTTTCTGGTACTCGAATGTCTGCGCTTTGTTGCTCGGGCTGCCATGCAAGTAATAAAGCTGGATTACCATGAGCCTCTTGTAAAAAGGTGCGAAAAACAGGATCTTCTTCAACCGGCAGGTTATCGAAAAACCAACGCATAAGCTGTTTGCTTTCGCTCAAATTCAGCGCTTCTAGATGAATTTCAACAGCTTGACTAAATTGCCCTACCGACTGGGATGCTATTAAAATGTATAGTGTGCTCGGGCTTTGCTTTGCTAAAATTTCTAGTTGCTGGATTAACTCTTCAGATAAATGACGCCCTCCATCAATCACCCATAAGCAATCACCACAAGGCTGTTGTTTATAAAGTTGATAGAAGTTTTCAGACAAACTCAAAGAGTGGTCTATCAGTGGGTTACTAAAGCTTTGTTCAAGCAGTTCGGTCATAAACTGCTGGTCGGTCATTTTTCCCGACAATTGAACAAACGCCTTGTTAAAGTCGAGGTATTTATCTGTAATAAAGGTTTCTAGTAAATAACTTTTGCCTAGCCCCGATGGACCAAGTAAGCAAATTAGGTTTTGCCCATATTCAAACTGCAGAGCGATTCGATCAACTAGCGCAGCACGGCTAGGCAATATTTGTGATTGCATTAGCGCGCTATTAAATCACAAACCTGCTGATCAGTAACATCACTTACCAGCGCACATTGACCAAATTGGGTTGGAAGAATAAAGCGAATAGTACCTTTCTTATTTTTCTTATCTTTACGCATATGTGTTAAAAATTGCTCACCAGTCATATCTCTTGGAATATCAACAGGTAAATCATACTCAGCAATCAATTTAACAATGCGTTCAACTTCAATAGCAGTTAAATCACCACGGGTTTGCGCTAAACGAGCTGCGAGCACCATACCTGCCGCAACGGCTTCGCCGTGTAACCAATTGCCATAACCCATTTGTGCTTCAATCGCGTGCCCAAAGGTGTGTCCTAAGTTTAGCAGTGCACGTAAGCCAGCTTCTTTTTCATCTTGTGCAACAATCAAAGCTTTAATTTCACAACAACGGTAAATCACATGCTGCAAAGTTTGCTCGTCAAGTGATTTAAGGTTGTTAATATTTTGCTCTAGGTAAGCAAATAATTCAGTGTCGTAAATGAGGCCGTACTTAATAACCTCAGCCATACCTGCAGCAAATTCACGCTCGGGCAAAGTATGCAGCGATTGAGTATCGATGAATACAGCTTGTGGTTGGTAAAACGCGCCAATCATGTTTTTACCAAGAGGATGATTTACTGCCGTTTTACCACCTACAGACGAATCAACTTGCGAAAGCAAAGTAGTTGGCACCTGAATAAAAGGCACACCACGTTGATAACATGCAGCAACAAAGCCGGTTAAGTCGCCAACAACACCACCACCTAAGGCAATAAGACAAGTATCGCGACCACAGTTATGTTCAAGTAAGAACGCCGAAATCTTTTCAAACCACTCAAGTGATTTGTATTGTTCGCCATCAGGGATGGTAAAAGATAACGGGTTAAGATCAGCCAACGACGTCATTACATCATCAAGATATAAAGGTGCAATGGTGTCGTTGGTGATAATGATAGGTCGACAATCGCCGATGTGCTCGCGTAGCCGACCAGTCTCTTTAAGAGCAGATTGACCAATATAAATAGGATAACTTCGCTCGTCCAAATTAACTGTTAATTCAAGCATAGCTAGTTCCCTTTTTATTATTGGTTTTTAAAAATCTAATTTCTCGATGATTTGATTAGCAACAACTTTCGCGCTTTGCTCATCAGTGCGGACAACAAAATCAGCAACTTCTTTGTATAACGGTTCGCGTTCTTCAGCTAAGCGTTCTAATACATCACGCGGTGCTTCTTCTGTTTGCAATAATGGGCGACGCTTGTCGCGCTGCGTGCGTGCAACTTGCTTTTCGATTGGTGTCTCTAGGTATACAACGATACCGCGAGCAGATAGCTTGTTACGCACTTCTTTACTGATCACAGAACCACCACCAGTAGCAAGCACAATACCTTGCATCTCTGTTAGGTCTGAAATTACAGTTTCTTCACGAAGTCGAAAGCCCTCTTCACCCTCAAGATCGAACACCCAAGCAATATCTGCTCCAGTGCGACGCTCGATCTCTTGATCTGAATCGAAAAATTCAAGGTGTAATTGATCAGCAATGTGACGACCAATTGTGCTTTTGCCAGCCCCCATAGGGCCCACTAGAAATATATTACGTTTCTCAGCCATATCTTTTTAGTACAAACGAACTCTAAAATTTGAAATAAAACCCCGCCTAACGACCTGGCCCCAAAATTAAGGAGGGGATTATCTCAGTAATTGCTTGGGTATTTCAAGTCAATTAGCATAAAAAGCCAGATAACGAGCAATTAAACATGCTAATTGCTCGTTGCTTAAGAAAAAATCACTTATTCAATTTGGATTTTTGGTGTTACAAAGATTAACAGCTCTTTTTTCTCGTTAAATTCACTCGTACTTTTAAACAACGCACCAAGGTATGGAATATCACCTAACAGAGGTACTTTCTTAGTTGAGTTAACGATTTGCTGTTGGAAGATACCACCAAGCACCACAGTTTGACCATTTTCTACTAATACCTGCGTTTGGATCTCTTGGGTATTAATTGCCACAGCAGAACCTGTTGGAGTTTGCACTGTATCACCGCGGGTATCTTGTGTAATAACTAGGTCCAAAATGACCTTATTGTCAGGCGTGATATGTGGCGTTACTTCTAAGCTCAACACCGCTTTTTTGAAAGTTACCGTAGTTGCACCACTTGATGCTGCTTCAACGTACGGGATCTCTGTACCTTGCTCAATGCGAGCTTTTTGTTGGTTCGCCGTAGTAATACGTGGACTTGCGATAATCTCACCACGGTTTTCTTCTTCAAGAGCACTTAGCTCTAAATCTAATATTGTACCGTTGGCTAACTTAGCTATTTGTACACCAATGCTACCAGCAGGACTTGAAACAGGTAAGTTAACATTTAAGCGGTCAGAAATACTTGGAATATTATCGTAAGAGCCAGCACCAAACATACCACCGGCACCATCTAATGTGCCAGAAATAGCGCCATCACTACCTACATCGCTGATCCCCCAACGAACACCTAAGTCTTCTTGGACATTATCATTCACTGTCACCATACGTGATTCAATTACCACTTGTTTAACAGGAATATCTAAGGTTTCCACCATACGGCGCACGCTTTCGATGCTTTTGGCTGTATCTTTGATGAGTAAAGTATTGGTACGTTTATCAACAGAAACACTGCCTCGTGAAGAGATTATGCTATTGGTGTCTGTTTTTAAAAGATCAGCAAATTCTTCAGCTTTTGCATAGTTAAGGCGAATATATTCACTGTAAAGCGGCTCCAAGTCTTCAACTTGCTGCTTAGCTTGAAGCTCCTTTGCTTCACGAGCGGCTAACTCCTCTGCAGGAGCCACCATCAAGATAGTGCCATCCATACGCTTATCTAGGCCTTTAATCTTCAGCACCACATCAAGTGCCTGATCCCAAGGAACCCCGCTTAAACGTAAAGTGATATTGCCTGTTACAGAGTCACTTGTGACAAGGTTAAATTCGTTATAACCAGCAATAATCTGTAATACAGAACGAATAGGAATATCTTGAAAATTAAGACTCATAGGGCGGCCTTGATATTCAATTCCACCATCAAGGTATGCGCGCTGAGTATCGTCTTTTTCAACTGTTAGGGTAAAGATGTTTTCAATTTGTTGGTGCGTAAACTTAAATGCCGCATTTGGTTCAACCTCAATGCGTGTTATGTTGCCTTCTTTGAAGGTTTCAATGTTGCTTACGACCGTTCCAAAATCAATCACATCTAATTGATATAATAAATCGTCTAAAATATCTGTGTGGTGAAACTCAGCAATGATTTTGCCACCGCTTTCATACACATTAATTGCCGCTTGCGTATTTTGTAAAAAGACTAATAGACGCGCTTCACCTTTTTCACCACGACGAAAATCAATCGACTGTACTGTGTTAATATAGTTATTAGAAGCGGTTAACCCATCCTTTGAGTCATCTGTTGTAATCGGATTGTCTGAAACATGCAAAGTAACAATGTTGTCTTTCGCTGTTG